>CP140038.1:0-309553 GCA_039830035.1 Buchnera aphidicola (Meitanaphis flavogallis)
ATGTTATTAAAAACAAAATTCGATGTTATAGTAGTAGGTGGTGGACATTCAGGAACTGAAGCAGCATCAGCAGCTGCCAGAATGGGATATTCTACATTGTTAATTACTCAAGCAATAAATACCATTGGAACTTTATCTTGTAATCCAGCTATTGGTGGAATTGGAAAAGGTCAATTAGTAAAAGAAATTGATGCTTTAGGTGGTATTATGGCAAAAGCTATTGATCAATCAGGTATTCAATTTAGAATTCTAAATTCTAGAAAAGGCCCTGCTGTTCGTTCAACTAGAGCTCAAGCAGATAGAAAAATCTATAATAAAACTATTAAAAACTTTCTTCAATCTCAAAAAAGGTTATCAATATTAGAAGGAGAAGTAAAGGATATTATTATTAAACATTATTGTTCCAAAGGCGTCATAATGTATGATAATACAAAAATTTTTTCTCGATCAGTTATTTTAACTACCGGAACTTTTTTAGGAGGAAAAATTCATATCGGTTTAAATAGTTTTAATGGAGGAAGGATAGGAAATAATGCTTCTATAGATTTAGCATTAAGATTACGTGATTTACCAATAAATATATCAAGATTAAAAACAGGAACACCACCAAGAATAGATCGTAGAACAATTAACTTTAAAAAATTAAAATCTCAATATAGTGACAATCCTTTACCAGTATTTTCTTTTTTAGGATCAATATCAGAACATCCTAAACAAGTTCCATGTCACATTACGTATACTAATGAAATTACTCATGCAATTGTAAAGGAAAATCTTCATCTTAGCGCAACATATTCAGGAATTATAACAGGAAAAGGTCCACGTTACTGTCCTTCTATTGAAGATAAAGTTGTTCGTTTTTCTGAAAAATCAACTCATCAAATTTTTTTAGAACCAGGAAGTTTATCTGGAATTGAAATATATCCTAATGGTATTTCGACTAGTTTTCCAGAAAATATTCAAGAAAAAATTGTGAAATCTATTACAGGATTAGAAAATGCTAAAATTGTCCAGCCTGGATATGCTATTGAATATGATTATCTTGATCCTAGACATCTAAAATTAACTTTAGAAAGTAAATTTATTTCCGGTTTATTTCTAGCAGGACAAATCAACGGAACTACAGGTTATGAAGAAGCAGCCGCTCAAGGATTACTAGCTGGATTAAATGCAGCGTTATATTCATCACATCGAAATGGATGGTTTCCTAAGCGCAATGAAGCTTATCTCGGAGTTCTAATAGATGATTTATGTACTAAAGGAACCAAAGAACCTTATCGCATGTTTACTGCTAGAGCAGAGTATCGATTAACTCTCCGAGAAGATAATGCAGATTTACGTTTAACTGCAATAGGAAAGAAATTAGGTTTAATAAATAAAGAAAGATGGATACGTTATAATCAAAAATTAAAAAATATTAAAGATGAATCAACTCGTTTAGAAAACTTAACAATTAATCCTGTTTTAGATGATATTAATCCACTAAACAAATTACTAAAAACAAAATTAAACTCAAAATCTAACGCAAAAGAACTACTAAAACGACCAGAAATTACATATAATAATTTGATGTCATTAAAAATTTTTGGTCCAGGCATACAAGATATAGAAGCTACTCAACAAATAGAGATTCAAGAAAAATATGAAGGTTATATTTTTCGTCAAAAACAAGAAATTTCTCGATATTTGCATAAAGAAAACATTATACTTACTAAAATAAAGAATTATCATGAAATAAAAGGCTTATCCAATGAAGTAATTGAAAAATTAAATTATTATAAACCTTATTCTATTGGTCAAGCTTCTAGAATTTCCGGTATTACTCCAGCAGCCATTTCTATTTTGCTAATTTATTTAAAAAAATATAATAAATATTCGTTATAAGAATTTTTTATTAAAATAATAGTTCTATTATAACTACCTGGAAAATAATTCAAAATTTAGTTATATTTAATGTTATAAATTCATATTATTTTAAAGAAATATCTTATTTTAATTAACATAAAAAATAAATATTGTGAAATTTTAACTAAATTATATCAGTGATTTTATTTTTTATTAACTCAATATTATTTTTTTAAGTTATAATTATTTATATTACGTTTTTAAATACTATTTATATTTATAAAATTTTTTTAGCGTTCAAATAATTCCAAAAGGTAATATCTAAAATGATCTTAGAAAAAGAGTTTAGTTTATCGCAATATATTAATCATCACTTACATCACTTGCAGCTAAACTTACATACTTTTAAAATTTCAAATGTAAATGAAAATTTTACTAATTTTTGGACTATTAATATTGATTCAATGTTTTTTTCTATCGTTTTAGGATTAATATTTTTAATTTCTTTTTTTAAAATTGCACAACAATGTACAAGTGGTATACCCAACAAACTACAGGCAGCAATTGAATTGACTATTGATTTTGTAAATAAAAGCGTAAACGATGTTTGTAAGAATACTAATTCATTAATTGCTCCTCTATCATTAACTATTTTTTCTTGGATCTTTTTAATGAATTTAATGGATCTTTTACCAATTGATTTTATACCTTTAATTTGTGGATTTCTTTTTGGATTTTCAACTATTAGAATTGTTCCAACAGCTGATATTAATATTACTGTTTCAATGGCATTAGTTATTTTTATTTTAACTATTTATTATGGAATAAAAGTTAAAGGTATAAAAAATTTTCTACAAGATTTAGTAATACAACCATTTCAGCACCCAATATTTTTTATTTTTAATATTTTATTAGAAACTATAAGTTTACTTTCTAAACCTATCTCTTTAAGTTTACGTTTATTTGGAAATATGTATGCTGGTGAAATGATTTTTATTTTGATTTCTGGACTACTTCCATGGTGGACGCAATGGTTACTTAGTCTCCCTTGGGCCATTTTTCATATTTTAATCATTTTTCTTCAGTCTTTTATTTTTATGACATTAACAATAGTATATTTATCTATGGCTTCTAAAAACCACTAATCAATAATTTAAAAAATTTATAAAGGACACTCATATGCAAAGTATAAATACAGATATGCTTTATATGTCGGTTGCTATCATGATAGGATTAGCTGCAATAGGAGCAGCAATTGGAATTGGAATACTTGGTAGTAAATTTTTAGAAGGAACAGCAAGACAACCAGATCTAATACCTTTATTACGTACACAATTTTTTGTTATTATGGGATTAATTGATGCTATTCCTATGATTGCTGTAGGATTAGGTTTATATATGTTATTTGCAATTATATAATATTTTTAAATACGTGCATTTATCTATTTTATTTTTTTATATAATCTTTACGTTATCTATTTAAGTAACGTAAAGAAATTTATTTTTTAGAGGTAAAATATTATGAACCTTAATGCTACTATTTTAGGTCAAGCTATTGCATTTTTTTTGTTTGTTCTTTTTTGTATGAAATATATATGGCCTCCTATTATACACGCTATAAACAATAGACAAAAAGAAATAGCAGATTCTTTATCACATGTCAAAAATAGCAAAAAAGAACTAGATTCTTATCGAAAAAAAATTAATAATGAAGTTGATATTATTAAAAACCAAACCCACGATATGATAAAACAAGTAAAAGCAAAAAAAATTTTTATTTTAAAACAAGCTAACATAGAAGCACAAGAAGAAAGAAAAAAAATTTTAGAAAAAACACAATGTGAAATAAAAGTTATATATCAAAAATTACATCATCAATTAATTCAAGAAATTAGTCAGATTTCTATTAATATTGCTGAAAAAATCATAAGGAACAAAATCGACGATGAAAGTACAAAAAATATTGTTAACAGTCTAATTCAAAAATTATAAAGGATATAAATATTCATGATAAAATTCAAAAGCGTAGCACATCCATATGCTCGAGCAATTCATGAATTTGCCATCTATCATAATACATTAGATTCTTGGCAGAATATGTTACACCACATGGTTTACATATCTAAAAATATTAATATAAAAAAAATAATTTCAAGTATGTCTTTCTTTCAGCAATTATCTGGTTTTTTCATTGCTGTTTGTGGAAAAAAAATAGATAAATATGGAAAAAATTTTATTAAAATTTTAGTAGAAAAAAGACGTTTAATATTACTAGAAAGTATATATTTAGAATTCATTTTTTTACGTAATATTCATGAAAATATTACACATGTGACGATAATATCAGCTTATACCCTAGATGCAAATCAATTAAATTACATTCAAAAAATATTAGAAGAACGTTTATCCAAAAACATTCATATAAAATGTAAAATCAACTCAGATTTAATTAATGGATTTATTATCAAATTTGATGACACAGTTATTAATTTATCTGTTCGACATCAATTAAAAAATTTATTACATTTTTTACAACATTAAGAGAATACAAATGCAATTAAACTCTAATGAAATAAGTGAATTAATAAAAAAAAGAATTGCTGAATTTGATATTACTAGCAATACTTATAATGAAGGAATAATTACTTCAGTAAGTGATGGAATTATACGGATTTATGGTTTATCTAATGTAATGCAAGGAGAAATGATTTTATTACCCAATGATAGATATGCTATAGCATTAAATTTAGAAAGAGATTCTGTAAGTGCAATAATAATGGGTGAATATCAATGTATCTCTGAAGGTACTATAGTTCAATGTACTGGTCGAGTATTTGAAGTTCCAGTAGGTCCTAATTTTTTAGGACGAGTAATAAATACTCTAGGATTACCTATTGATGGAAAAGGGCCCATTCAAGAAAAAAACTTTTTTCCTATAGAATCTTGCGCTCCTAGTGTCATTGATAGAGAAAAAATAAATCAACCACTACAAACAGGATATAAATCTATTGATTCAATGATTCCGATAGGACGTGGACAAAGAGAATTAATTATAGGAGATCGTCAAACCGGAAAAACAGCATTAGCTATTGATACTATTATTAATCAAAAATCATTTAATGTAAAATGTATTTATGTTGTTATTGGGCAAAAATTTTCTACAGTTTCTCATATAGTAAAAAAATTAGAAGATAATAACGCATTAAATCATACAATTGTTATTGTTGCATCTGCTTCTGAAGTAGCTGCTTTACAATATTTAGTACCATATTCTGGATGTGCTATGGGAGAATATTTTAGAGATTGTGGAGAAGATGCTTTAATTGTTTATGATGATTTATCAAAACATGCAGTAGCATATAGACAAATTTCTTTGTTATTAAGGCGTCCTCCAGGAAGAGAAGCATTTCCTGGCGATATTTTTTATCTTCATTCACGATTATTAGAAAGAGCATGCAGAGTAAATAGTGATTATCTTAATCGAAAAATGCAACAAAAGAAAATAAATAGAACAGGTTCACTAACAGCTTTACCTATTATTGAAACTAAAGGAGGAGATGTTTCTTCATTTATACCCACTAATGTTATTTCTATTACTGATGGACAAATATTTCTGGAATCAAATTTGTTTAATTCTGGTATTCGTCCAGCTATTAATCCTGGAATCTCAGTATCTCGGGTCGGTAGCGCTGCTCAACATAAAATTATCCAGAAAGTTTCTTCTGGAGTTCGTACAAGTTTAGCTCAGTATCAAGAATTAGCTTCTTTCTCACAATTTTCATCTGATTTAGATGAAACAACTCGAAATCAATTAATTTATGGAAAAAAATTAATTGAACTTCTCAAACAAAAACAGTATCAGCCTATGTCTATTGCAGAACAATCACTTATTTTATTTTCAGCTAATCAAGGTTTTATAAATGATATTCCTATAGAAAAAATAAAAAATTTTGAAGAAGCGTTGATTTCTTTTGCTCATGAGAAATTTCCTGAATTTATGAAATCTATTAATAAACATGGCGATTTTAACAAAAATATTAATGATAAACTTATTAATATAATTAATATATTTAAATCAAATCAATATTGGTAGTTTTTATAAAACACTAAAATTATATGAGAACTGTATGTCTGATATTAAAGAAATTCGAAATAAAATTAGTTGCATAAAGAATACAAAAAAAATTACAAAGGCGATGGAAATGGTATCTATTTCAAAGATGAAAAAAGCCGAAAATCGTATGAATTTTGGACGTCCATACTTAAATACTATTCAAATAATTATAAATAACATGATAGGTAATAATGCTAATTATCAACACATATATTTAGAAAATAAAGAAGTAAAAAAAATAGGTATTATTGTTATTTCAACAGATCGAGGTTTATGTGGTAGTTTAAACACAATACTTTTTAAAAAAATTACAAAATTCATTTTATCGTATAAAGATAAAAATATTATAAGTTACTTATTTATTCTTGGGTTAAAAGGATTATTATCTTTTCAATCTTTTTCTAAAAATATTATTTACCACAAAAGTAATTTAAAATATGATTATACATTTTTAAATTGTTTAAATGTCATTGATGATCTTTTAAAAAAATATCATGAAAGTAAGCTTGATGGATTATTTTTATCTTATAATCAGTTTAAAAATACTTTTATTCAAACACCTCAAATTATAAAATTATTACCATTATTAAAAAATAATTTAAATATGCAAGATAATAAAAATTGGGATTATATTTATGAATCTAATTCGCAAAGTTTATTAAATGTATTACTCAAGAATTATATAGAATTTCAAATATATCAAGCTATTTTAGAAAATTATGCATGTGAGCAAGTTGCTCGCATGATAGCTATGAAACAAGCTACAGATAATAGTAAGAATTTAATTAAAGAATTACAAATTATTTATAATAAAGCGCGTCAAGATAGTATTACACAAGAACTAACTGAAATTGTTTCAGGTGCTGCTGCAGTTCCATTAAACTAATTAAGAGTATATTTAAAATGACTACTGGAAATATAGTACAAATTATTGGTGCTGTTATTGATGTTGAATTTCCTTATAATGCAGTACCAAAAATTTATAATGCATTATCTGTTAAAAATCAAAATATAGATTTAATTTTAGAAGTACAACAACAATTAGGATCAGGAATAGTTAGAACGATTGCTATGGGATCTTCTGATGGATTAAAAAGAGGATTGTCAGTTATAGATTTAAAACATGGTATTAAAACGCCTGTAGGTACATCAACGTTAGGTCGAATTATAAATGTTTTAGGACAACCTATAGATATGAAAGGTGTACTAAAAAATAAGGATGAAAGTAAAACAGAATATTGGGAAATCCACCGAGCAGCACCTGGATATGAAGAACAATTAAATTCTTATGAAATATTAGAAACAGGTATTAAAGTAATTGATTTAATTTGTCCTTTTTCCAAAGGGGGAAAAGTTGGTTTATTTGGAGGTGCAGGAGTAGGTAAAACAGTAAATATGATGGAATTAATTAGAAACATCGCTATAAAACATACAGGCTACTCAGTTTTTACTGGTGTAGGTGAACGAATACGAGAAGGTAGTGATTTTTATCGCGAAATGAAAGATTCAAAAGTATTAGATAAAGTATCTCTAGTTTATGGTCAAATGAACGAACCTCCTGGAAATAGATTACGAGTAGCTTTTACAGGATTAACTATAGCTGAAAAATTTCGAGATGAAGGAAAAGATGTTTTATTATTTATAGATAATATATATCGTTATACTTTAGCTGGAACAGAAGTATCAGCATTACTAGGACGAATTCCTTCTGCTGTAGGATATCAACCTACATTATCTGAAGAAATGGGTTTACTTCAAGAAAGAATAACTTCAACTAAATTAGGATCAATTACTTCTATACAAGCTGTGTATGTTCCTGCTGACGATTTAACAGATCCTTCCCCAGCTACTACATTTGTACATTTAGATTCAACTATAACACTTAGTCGTCAAATAGCGTCATTGGGAATATATCCTTCTATTGACCCTTTAAATTCTACAAGTCGTCAATTAGATCCTCAAATTGTAGGACAAGAACACTATGATGTTGCAACAGGCGTACAATCTATCTTACAAAAATATCGAGAACTTAAAGATATTATTACTATATTAGGTATGGATGAATTGTCTGAGGAAGACAAATTACTAGTGTCGCGAGCTAGAAAAATTCAAAAATTTTTGTCTCAACCTTTTTTTGTAGCAGAAATTTTTACTGGTTTTTTAGGAAAATACGTTACTTTAAAAGATACAATTCGTGGTTTTAAAAAAATTCTTAGTGGTAATTTAGATGATTATCCAGAACAAGCGTTTTATATGGTAGGTACCATAGACGAAGTTATAGAAAAATCAAAAAAATTATAAATTGGATGTAAATTATGATGTGTCATTTAAATATAACAAGTCCCGAAGAATTTATTTATTTTTCATCAATAAAAAAAATTCAAGTTTTAGGAAGTACAGGAAACTTGGGTATATATCCGGGGCATTTACAATTACTATCATTTATTAAATCGGGTATTTTATATGTATTAGATCAAAATAATAAAATGAATTATATTTATTTATCAGGAGGTATTATAGAGATACAACCTGAAACAATAAATATTTTAACCGATATTATTTATAAAATATTAAAATTAGATCGAAAATCTATTATTAAAATAGAATATATCATAAAACAAAAAATAAAAAACAGTTTTATTAAACATAAAAAAAAGTTATTGCAAACATTATCTTATGAGTTAAGCAAAATAAATTCTAATAATGTTCTAAAAATTTAATTTAAATACACAACTAATTTTTTATAAAAGAGAGCCAATATAATTTTGCGGCAGAGAATGGAATTCATATAGTTGTTCCTGTCGCTTTCTAGATTAATGAAAAAATTAGAGTTGTAAATGTAAAATCTATTATAATATTTTAAATCAATCTTATGTATCAATATTTTTTGCTTTTAATGCATATAATTCGATAAATAACTTTCTTGGTTCGACAGCATCTCCCATAAGAGTATTAAACAATTTATTAGTACTCTCAAAATTATGAATAGTAATATTAAGCATGCGCCTTGTATCAGGATTCATTGTTGTTTTCCATAATTGTTCTGGATTCATTTCTCCTAGTCCTTTATATCTTTGAATATATACATTTTTTAGAGAATTTTTAGTTAAAATTTGCAGAGTTCTTTCAAAATTACTAATAGAATAATATTTACCATTTTGTTCTATAAATATATTATTTTTCTTTAGATTTTGTAACTTATTTCCTAAAAGACAAATTTTTTGATATTCATAACTGTTCCAAAATTCATATTGAAAATGATATTGTTTTTCTTTTCTTTTTTCTTTTTTTAAAATATATAATTCAAATGCACTATTAATTGAGTCATATATGATATTAAAAGAATAATTAGAAGTATTATTTGATTTAGCACTTAAACTATCTGTAAAGTTTTTTGCCCAATATGTTATATTATTTTTGTTATTTAATGGATCTAATCTGGAATGATAGAGTAATTCATTAAGAATTATTGATGAAAAATTATGTTTTATTTGATCAAATATTATTTGAATAGTTTTATACTGTAATATTAATTTTCTTAATTCTTTAGAAGAATTAGTTACAATATTTACGTTACAAGTAGATTTTAAAATTGTACTTTCTAAAATTAATTGTATTTTATATTTTTCCATTTCTACATCATCTTTAATATATCTTTCTTTTTTATTTTTCGTTACCTTATACAATGGAGGTTGAGCAATATATAAATGTCCACGTTTAATTATTTCAGGCATATAACGATAAAAAAACGTTAATAATAAAGTTCTAATATGAGATCCATCAACATCTGCATCTGTCATAATAATTATACGATGATATCTTAATTTATTGGGATTATATTCATTTTCTCCTATTCCACATCCTAATGCTGTAATTAATGATGTTACTTCTTGCGAAGATAACATCTTTTCAAATTTTGCTTTTTCTACGTTAAGAATTTTTCCTTTAAGAGGGAGAATTGCTTGATTTTTTCGATTTCTAGCTTGTTTGGCAGATCCTCCTGCAGAATCTCCTTCTACTAAGTAAATTTCTGATAAATTAGGATCTTTTTCTTGACAATCAGCTAGCTTTCCAGGTAGTGTTGATAAGTCTGAAAATCCTTTTTTTCTAGTAATTTCTCTTGCTCGACGTGCTGCATTTCTTATTCGAGAAGCTTCTAAAATTTTTGTAATAATACTTTTGGCATCATGAGGATTTTCTAAAAGAAATTCTATTAAATGTTCATTTACTAAAGATTCTACTACTGATTTTACTTCTGACGAAACCAACTTATTTTTAGTTTGAGAAGAAAATTTAGGATCACTAATTTTAATTGATATAACGGCCATTAATCCTTCTCTTGAATCTTCTCCTGTGATATTAATTTTATTTTTCTTGGTATATCCTTCTTTGTCTATATAATTGTTTATTGTACGAGTTAATGCTGATCGAAAACCAGCTAAATGCGTACCACCATCTTGTTGAGGAATATTATTAGTAAAACAATATATATTTTCTTGAAATCCATCATGCCATTTCATAGCAATTTCTACTTCAATATTATCTTTTTCAGAAGAAAAATAAAATGTTTTAGAGTGAATAACTTTTTTTTGTTTGCTTAAAAAATAAACGAATTCTTTTAATCCTCCTTGATGACAGTAGTTTTCATGAACATTTTTAGAAATATCATATAAATGTATTGAAATATGAGAATTTAAGAATGAAAGTTCTCGTAATCTTTTAGATAAAATATCAACGTTAAATTTAATAATATTTGTAAAAATAGTTAAATCTGGCCAAAATCTTATTTTTGTACCTTTTAGTTTAGTATGTCCTATAATAGATAATGGATTTTGAGGATTTCCATTATGATATATTTGTTGATAGATTTTTTTATCTCTATAAATGTTTAATTCTAGTTTTTCTGACAATGCATTTACTACTGAAATACCTACTCCATGCAATCCTCCTGAAATTTTATAAGAAGTATTATCAAATTTCCCTCCAGCATGAAGTACTGTCATAATAACTTCTGCTGCAGAAACTCCTTCTTCTTTATGAATGTCAGTAGGTATTCCTCTACCGTCATCTTGAATAGATACGGAATTATCAGTATGTATAGTAACAATTATTTTTTTGCAAAATCCAGCTAATGCTTCATCTATAGAATTATCTACTACCTCAAAAACCATATGATGTAAACCAGTTCCATCGTCTATGTTTCCTATATACATTCCTGGACGTTTTCTAACAGCATCTAAACCTTTCAGAATTTTAATATTTAATGAACTATAAGAATTTGACATTATTATTCCCAATACATTTTTCAAAAATGTTTATACTTTTACATTCTTAATGGCATTAAAATATATACAGATTTGTAACTATGATTGTCTATATAATTTTTTTGTTGAATTTGTATACTAAAATTAACGTCATTGATCAATAAACATACTTCATTACTTTCAATTACATTTAAAACATCTAACATGTAACGCGCATTAATAGATATTTCTATATTAGTGTTGATATAAAGTATTTCTAGTAATTCATATGCTTTTTCATCATATTGATTACTGGTAGTAATTTTTAGTTGATTTTTGTTATTTTTTATTAAAACTCCTCGAAACATTTCATTAGAGAGAACTATTATTCGAGATAACGCTTGTTTAAATAATAGTGTATTAACAATAATTTTTTTATTAGAATGCTGTAATATAATAGATGAGTATTGTGGAAATTTTGCTTCAATTACTTTACTTGTAAAAATAATATCATCAATATGTATTTGAAAATAATTGTTATTCATACTAATGGAAATAGGTGTTGATGTATTATTTAATAACCGAAATAATTCAATGACACCTTTTCTTGGTAATATAACAGAATAATACTTAAATAAATGTTTTAATGGTGTTTTGCATATTGCCATACGATAGCCATCGGTTGCTATTGCATATAAATGTTGATTTTTTATTTCTAAAAATAATCCGTTAAGAAAATGTCGAAAATCCTGAACAGCCATAGAAAATTGAGTAGCAAAAATTATATTTTTGAATGTATTTTGTAAAATAGAAAAATTAATTTGATATTTTATTGTTTGGAAATTAGGGAAATCAATAGTGGGTAATGTTGCTAATGAATAGTAGCTGTTTTGTGAAAGAACTTTTATTTTATCAATTTTTAATAATACAGTTATATCAGAATTATCAGGTAATTTTCTACATACGGAAAATATTTTTTTTCCTGATACAGTTATACTTCCTGGTATACAAGAAAAAATTTTAGATGTTTGAACCTGAATTTCTAGTTCTAAGTTAGTGGAAGTTAGAAATAAAGTATTATTTTTTACTTCTATTAAAATATTTTCAAGTATAGGATGTAAAGTGTTTTTTGTAATTAAATTATTTATTTTTTGTAAAGAACACAAAAGATCTTTCTTTTTAATTGTAAATTTCATTAATTTATTGAAATTATATTATGAATGCATCATTTTGTAAAATTATAGTATTTTAATTTACAAAATAAATGCTATTTATGAAATTAAATAAATTTTTTATATTTAAAAATATAGTTAATTGTTTATTAAAATAATATCAGTTTCATATATTTTAATCTAGAAATAAACTAAAAGTGATATATATAAATATTAGTTATATAAATGAAGTACATTTTTTATTTGAGATATTTAGTAATTAATAATTCATTATTCTAATTGTAAGAATAATATAATAAATATGTTATGAAATAGTAAACTAAAACAATTTTTTAAAAATTCTAAATTTCAAAGTATATATAAACGTATATAAAATATATTTAATTTTTCATAAATATGAAACACATATAATTAAAAATTTGGAATATTAAATTCTGAATACATTTAAAAATTGTTATTACTAAAATATTTTATATTTTTAAGTAATATTTATTGTTGATAGTACTGGATGAACATAAATTTTTTATTTATAATATTATTATATGAATATTCTAGCAATACAGTATTTTTATTTTTTTAAATAAACAATTATTTTGTATAATTAAGCTATATATTTTTTATTAAATATTAACATTCGTTAGATTAGGACATCGAAAAAATGAAACGAACTTTCCAGCCTTCTGTACTGAAAAGAAATAAATCTCATGGTTTTAGAATGCGAATGAGTACAAAAAATGGTCGTCATATTTTATCACGTCGACGTTCCAAATGTAGAATTCGTCTTACTGTTTCCTCTATCAAATAATATATTCATGATAAATTTTTGTTTAAAAAAAAAATGAAATTGTTAACTACTTTACATTTTCAATATGTCTTTAATCATGCTTGTAAAATTACATGTAAAGAATTAACAATATTAAAACGTAATAATACACTCAATTTTCCTCGTTTAGGAATGATTTTATCAAAAAAAAACATTAAATATTCGTGTAAAAGAAATCAAATTAAGCGAATAATTCGAGAAAGTTTTAGATTAAATCAATATAAATTAATTAATTCAGATTTTATAGTAATTGCCAATGCTAGTTCTGCAATTACAAATCGTAAATTATTGGCACAAAAATTGGAAAATTTATGGGTTTATTATCATCAATAATTTCCAGATTTTTTATTTTAATAATTTTATTTTATCAACGGTTTATTAGTATTTTATTCATATCAAATTGTCGATTTAAACCAACTTGTTCAAATTATGCTTTGTCTGCATTATATAACTTTAATTTAATAAAAGGATGTTATTTAATAATAAAAAGAATATTAAAATGTCATCCTTTACATCCTGGTGGTTGCGATGAAATACCAAAAACAGCTAGAAGTAAAAGAGAAAATTGAATATGGATTTACAACGTAGTTTTTTCATTTTTGTATTTTTTTTTGTGTTGTTTCTAGTTTTAGCAACATGGAATTTTAATACTGATTCTCATATTCATGTACCATTATATCAAAGTCATAATGTTGATTCAGTTAATAATTACAATAAAAATAGTATTTCGGTTACTACAAATGTTTTACGTGTAAAAATTAATTTAGAAGGTGGAGATATAGAGCAAGCCCAACTGTTGCGTTTTAAAGATAAATTAAATTCTTCTAAACCATTAATTTTACTAGATAACACAAGAAATTTTATATACAAAACAAAAAGTGGATTCATTAGAAAAAATTCTTTAGATGATTGGAATGTTAAAAAAAAACCAATTTATATTACTCAAAAAAAACACTTTAAATTAAAAAAAAATCAGAAAGAAATACATATACCGTTACTGTGGACTTCACGCGAGGGAACAACGTACATTAAAACATTTATTTTTAAATCTAATTCATATGACATAGATGTTAAATATAAAATATATAATAAAACCAAAAAAAATATAGAAATATCTTTTTTTGGAGGATTACAACAAAGTATTACTATTCCTGATAAAAAAGATACGAGTAATAATAATTTTTCCTTGCAGACTTTTCGAGGCGCAGCATATTCTACTGATAGTGTAAAATATGAAAAATATCCATTTGACTCTATTTTTAAACAAAATCATTTAAATGTTGTTACTCATAATGGATGGATAGCAATGTTACAACAATATTTTGTTACAGCTTGGATTCCAGATAATATTTCATTGAATACTTTTTATACTACCAAAGTTGGTAGTGATGTGATTGAAGTTGGATTTTATTCTCATACAATAAATATTAAACCGAATAGTCAAATTACATATAGTTCAAAATTATGGATAGGACCAGAAATTCAAGAAGAAATGGCTCAATCAGCTCCTAACCTTGATTTAACTGTAGATTATGGATATTTATGGTTTCTTTCTCAACCTTTATTTAAATTATTAAAGTTTTTATATAATATTGTTGGTAATTGGGGTGTATCTATTATTTTGATTACTTTTATTATAAGAGGAATAATGTATCCTTTAACTAAATCCCAATACACAACTATGACTAAAATAAAAAAAATACAACCTAAAATTGATCAAATAAAGAAAAATTATGAAAATAATAAACAAAAAATGAGTGAGAAAATATTGGAATTATATAACTTTGAAAAAGTTAATCCTTTAGGTGGCTGCTTTCCTTTGTTAATACAAATGCCTATTTTTTTAGCATTATATTATATGCTAATTAGTTCAGTAGAATTACGACATGCACCGTTTGTTTTTTGGATTAAAGATTTATCAGATCAAGATCCATATTATGTGTTACCATTCTTAATGGGTCTAACGATGTTTTTAATTCAAATTATTACACCTAATAATATATCAGATCCTATTCAAAGAAAAGTTATGCATATTGTACCAATGGTATTTACAATATTTTTTTTATGGTTTCCTTCTGGACTAGTAATATACTATATTACTAGTAATTTAGTTACTATCATTCAACAAAAATATATTTTAAATTATTTGAAGGATTACTAGTAAATTTACATAAATAATGATTCAAAATAGTGAAATGATCAATTTTTTATTTAAATAATATAGAATAACGTTTGTATTTATAAATATTTTAAGGAATTATTTTAAAATATGAATTTTAAAAATGATACCATTGTATCTAAAGTAACACCTGAGGTTCAATGTAATATTGGAATTATTAGAATTTCTGGATCTTTAGCATCTCAAGCTTCTGTAAAGATATTAAGAAAAATACCTTTAGCGAGATATGCTAGCTACCTTCCATTTTTTGATATATCAGGTCAAATATTAGATTATGGAATTGCATTGTGGTTTCCTAGTCCACGTTCTTTTACTGGTGAAGATGTTTTAGAATTACAAGGACACGGTAATCCCATTATAATGGATTTGTTAATTTGTAATATACTTTCTATTCCTAATATTCGGTTAGCAAAACCAGGAGAATTTTCTGAACGAGCTTTTTTAAATGAAAAAATAGATTTAGTTCAAGCAGAATCAATAGTTGATTTAATTAATGCTACTTCTGAACGAGCAGTACGTGCTGCTGTAAAGTCTTTGCAAGGTGTATTTTCTTTTCATATTAATAAGTTAATTAAAAAAATTAATAACCTTCGAGTTATTATAGAAACATCGATTAATTTTTCTGAAGATGAAGTAAATATAAGTTATGAACAAAATATTGTAAGTAACATTGATAAAATTATTGATTTACTTGAAAATATTTATAATATGTCTACTCAGGGAGTAATATTACGTAAAGGAATAAAAATAGTTATATGTGGTCATCCTAATTCAGGAAAATCAAGTTTACTAAATTCTTTATTATGTACTCATCGTGCAATAGTAACTGATATACCAGGTACTACTCGTGATGTTATTTATGAACGTATTAGTATTAATGGTCTATTATTTAATTTAGTAGATACAGCTGGTTTACGTTTAACTAATCATGTAATTGAACGCATAGGAATAGAATTTGCTTGGAAAGAAATTAATTTAGCTGATCATATATTATATGTTGTTGATGGATCTTCTAATTATAATGATCAAATTACCACTTATACTAATTTTATTAAAACATTATCAAATGATGTAAGTGTTACTGTTGTCTTCAATAAATTAGATCTCCAAAACTTTAATGTTAATACTGAACATTTAAAAACAAAAAATTATATATGTACATCAACAAAAATTGGAAAAGGAATTAAAGAATTACGAAAACATTTATATAATACTTTTAAAATTAATAATTTTTTTTGTAATAATGAAAATATTTTTTTAGCTAGACAGCGTCATATTAATATTTTGTTGAATGTTTTAAATTTTTTGAAAACGAGTAAAGATAATTGGAAACAACATGGTAATATTGAGTTATTAGCAGAAGATATGCTTTTTTGTCAAAATCAATTAAATAATATTACTGGTTGTTATACTTCAGATCAATTATTATCTGATATTTTTTCCAAATTTTGTATTGGAAAATAACGATATTTTATTTAATAATTTTTTATTAAAAGTTGTGTATAAAAATTATAATCTTTTTTCTTATACAGAAACTTTATTAACAGTACCTAAAAGTAGTCTGGATATAATATGACAGAACTGAAACGTATATAATATTACAATATTTATTACAGGTTTAAAGAACAATAAAAGATATATTGGAAACTTCGTAAAGTTTACGTTATATTCTATGCTTTATAAATTGTTCTGGTATTGATTTTTTAAAATTTGATATAGAACTAAAAATAATTCCAATTGGTTAAGAAGACTTTACATTAGAAAATATTTTTATATTTTTATAATATTTTTTGATTTAAAATATAGATTTTTTATGAGAAGATTTATATCGTTATAAAAGATATTATGAATTTCCTATCTATAGACTTTAATGTTTTATTTTTTTTTAATAGAATAATTAGTAATATTTTTGCAAAGTTTTAATATCTATGGAAGAAATCGTTAAAAAAGATTGAAAAGAACTCATGAATGTAATTATTTTAGGAAAAGTTGAATATATATATAATATTAAAGTATGGATATGTATTAAAAAACAGAAAATACATAATATATGTACTTCCATTAAATATATAAATTCAGATAGGATGATGTTTTTTACTTTTCTAAAAATTTTTATTTTAAATTATTACTTTATATTGCTTAATAATAAATTATAAAAAATATAACTAACGTAAATTTTGCCTGGAGGCGGAATTGAACCACCGACACGAGGATTTTCAGTCCTCTGCTCTACCAACTGAGCTATCCAGGCAAACACTTTATTTAAACATCAATGATTTAGTAATGTCAATAACTTTTTATATAAACCGAATATTTCTATGAAATATATGTGGATTTATGATAACATAAGCATAGTTCTTATTTTCTTTATAATAGAAAATAAGAAAATCAATATTTTTATCAATAAGTTTTTTCTAAATATGTTTAAAAAATAATAATTTTTTTATATTAATACTTGAAAGTTTAGATTAAGATCCATATATCTTATAGCAGGAAGTGTTAAAGTTTAAATAGTTTTAAATTTTAATTTCTAAAAGGAGAATATATTAAATGAAAATTCGTCCATTGCATGATCGTGTTATTGTTAAACGCCAAGAGACAGAATCTAAATCAGCAGGTGGAATTGTACTCACAGGATCTGCTGCAGCAAAATCTACTCGAGGTGAAGTAATTGCTGTTGGTAACGGTCGTATTTTAGATAATGGTAATATAAAACCATTAGATGTACAAATCGGTGATACAGTTATCTTTAATGAAGGTTATGGTGCAAAAATAGAAAAAATTGATAATGAAGAATTATTAATTTTAACTGAAAGTGACATATTAGCAATTGTTGAAAATTAATTTTTTTAATGTTTGCTAAACAAAAAATTAAACTTTAAGTTTAAGGAAACAATTCAATGGCTGCTAAAGACGTAAAGTTTGGAAACGAAGCGCGTGTAAAAATGCTTCGAGGTGTTAATGTATTAGCTGATGCAGTAAAAGTAACTTTAGGTCCGAAAGGTAGAAATGTTGTTTTAGATAAATCTTTTGGTGCACCTAGTATTACTAAAGATGGTGTATCTGTAGCTCGAGAAATAGAGTTAGAAGATAAATTTGAGAATATGGGTGCTCAAATGGTAAAAGAAGTAGCTTCTAAAGCTAATGATGCAGCTGGAGATGGTACTACTACAGCGACATTATTAGCGCAAGCAATCGTAAATGAAGGCTTGAAAGCTGTAGCTGCTGGTATGAATCCAATGGATTTAAAAAGAGGAATTGATAAAGCAGTAATTGCAGCAGTAGAAGAGTTGAAATGTCTATCTGTTCCATGTTCTGATTCTAAAGCTATTACTCAAGTCGGAACTATTTCTGCTAATGCTGACGAAAAAGTAGGTATGTTAATTGCTGATGCAATGGAAAAGGTTGGTAAAGATGGAGTAATTACTGTCGAAGAAGGTACTGGATTACAGGATGAATTAGAAGTAGTAAAAGGTATGCAATTTGACAGAGGTTATTTATCTCCGTATTTTATTAATAAAGCAGAAACAGGAATTGTAGAGTTAGATAATCCTTATATTTTAATGGCAGATAAAAAAATTTCTAATGTTCGTGAATTACTCCCAATATTAGAAGCAGTAGCAAAATCTGGAAAACCGTTATTAATTATTTCTGAAGATTTAGAAGGTGAAGCATTAGCTACTTTAGTCGTTAACTCTATAAGAGGAATTGTAAAAGTAGCAGCAGTAAAAGCTCCTGGTTTTGGTGATCGTCGTAAAGCAATGTTACAAGATATTTCTATATTGACAGCTGGATCTGTGATATCTGAAGAATTGGCTATGGAATTAGAAAAAGCTACTTTAGAAGATTTAGGACAAGCAAAACGTGTAGTAATAAGTAAAGATACTACTACAATCATAGGCGGAATAGGCGAAAAATTTAATATTCAAAATAGAATTAGTCAAATTCGTCAACAAATTCAGGAAGCTACTTCTGATTATGATAAAGAAAAATTAAATGAACGTTTAGCAAAATTATCTGGTGGAGTAGCAGTATTAAAAGTAGGTGCTGCTACTGAAGTAGAAATGAAAGAGAAAAAGGCGCGTGTAGAAGATGCTTTACATGCTACTCGTGCTGCTGTAGAAGAAGGTGTAGTTCCAGGCGGTGGCGTAGCTTTAGTTAGAGTAGCTGCTAAAATTTCCAATCTTTTAGGTCAAAATGAAGATCAAAATGTAGGAATAAGAGTAGCTCTTCGTGCTATGGAAGCTCCATTACGTCAAATTGTATCTAATTCTGGTGAGGAACCTTCTGTTGTAACTAACAATGTTAAAGATGGAAAAGGTAACTATGGATATAATGCTGCTACGGATGAATATGGAGATATGATACATTTTGGAATTTTAGATCCTACTAAAGTTACTCGTTCAGCATTACAATATGCTTCATCTGTAGCTGGATTAATGATAACTACAGAATGCATGGTTACAGATTTACCAAAAGAAGATAAATCTGATTTAAGTAGTACTCCTTCTGCTCCTGGAATGGGTGGAATGGGTGGAATGATGTAGTAGTTCTTTAAAAATTTTTAAAAGTATATTAAACTTTAATGTTTCTCTCCTTTATGCGTAATAATTTAGGAGAGAAATGTTGTTTTTAGTTTTTTAATTGAATAATGGCTTCTTGGATATTATGTATTAAGTAATATTGAAATGTATATATATTTAACATTATATTATTTTTTCAAGTTAGTATGTATGTTTTAATAATCTTGAATGAAAACATAAATTTAATAAATTAGTGGTTAAATTTTATATTTTAAAAATTTTTTATAATGTTATTATATTATATGAATATTTTATAATATTGCGTTGCAATCATTATATATCCATTTAATAATTTTTTAAAACAAATATATATTTATTAAGTATGTTTTTTCTTTCAATTTAAAATATTTTATTTTAGAAAATAAAATTTTACTAATTAATTTGCAATTATGAAAATATACAAATATTTTTATTTTTAATATAGTAGTTATGATTTTTATTAATTGTAAATATTAAAATTAATTTTATACATATTGATGTGTAATAAGCATATAAATGTAGTATTTTATTTTTTAGATAAGTTGTAAAAAATTAAAGATATAATATATAATATAGTTAAAATTTTTTAATGTTATTTTTTGTGTCATAATTTTATTATTTAAATGTCTTCGTGTTCATTCCCTTTTATACGTCTTCTGTAACTTTCCCATTCGAAAGTTAACCATAGTCCATTTCCTAATCGCATTCGGTCAATAACGCGTTCACCTAAAAGTGATTTTAATCCTCTGTAGTCTAAGTTGGATAGCATTCCTGTCGAACGTTTAGATGATGATCTTCTATTTACAATTTGATTAATAATTACTTTTTCGTATCTTGATTCTATTTGTACTCCTATTTCATCTATCATTAATAAATCTACATTGCTCAAATTATTTAATAAGACTTCTTCAGTTATATCACAATTACCATTAAAAGTTTCTTTCATATTTGACATTAAATCTGCAACTGTTATAATTAATACACTTTTTCCGCTTGAAATTAAATAGTTGCCTATTGCAGAAGCAAGATGATTTTTACCTGTTCCTGGTTTTCCAGAAAAAATAAAACTTGCTATACTTTTATTAAATTCTTGAGCATATCTTTTGGCTGCTTTCACTACTTTTTTGTGACCTTCATGTTCTACGCGATAATTTTCAAAAGAGCAATTTATATATAATTCTCGAATCCCAGACTTTCCTAAAATACGTTGTATTTTTTTTTCTTTATTTTTTTTTAAAATAGCATCAGATGATAATCTTCCTTGTTCTTGATTCCATGATAAAAGATCTTCATCATTTTGAAATTTAGGTTTAATATGTTTAGGTATTAAACATTGAAGACGTTTTAAAAATTTTTTATTATTCATTTTTGTTTTGAAAGTATTTTTAATATTAAAAAGTATCAGATATGTCTTTAATATTATTAAAATTTGTTATTTTATTGATATAATATATTTTTTATTATTGTAAATAAATTTATTATTTTGTATAAATTATTTTTAGTGAGTTTAATATTAAAAAATTTATATATATTTTTGACATATATAAAGTTGATAACTAACTCTTAGTGTTTTTTTTTCTTTGTATAGTATCCAATTATGAGGTATGAATAAAGTTTCAGACGTTTTTTCTTTTTCTATATATATTAATGAATATTGTTTAGTGTATTTATATTTTTCCAATTGAATAATGGCATCTTGTAGTAATTGAGTTTTAAATGGAGGATCTAAAAATATAACATCATAAGGTTTTCTTTTTTTTTTAACCAATGAATTGCATTAGAATGTATAATTTCAATATTGGACTTATTTAATTTTATAAATACTTTTTTTAATTTTTGTGTTATATTTTTATGTTTTTCTATAAAAGTTACAAATGAAGCATAACGAGAAATTGCTTCTATTCCTAATGCTCCACTTCCGGCAAAACAATCTAAACAATCAGCATTAATAATTCTTTTATTAATCCAATTAAATAGTGTTTCTCGCATGCGGTCAGTTGTAGGACGTATTTTATAGGATTTTTTTATTGAAATTTTACGTCCTCGAAATTCTCCACTGATAATTCGAATATTATTTTTTTTAATTTTTGCATTTTGGTATTTTTTGTTCATTATATGTATAATTAATTGTGTAATAAAAGTAAGGTTTAAACATTACGTATATTAATATGTATTATTATATTATGCTGAGCGTAATCAATTTTATATATGAAATAGTAAGGAATAGTATAATGTTAAAAAGTAATAAAAGTAAGCTTAAAAAATTTTTTTCTTGGTTAAATCCTAAAAAACAATCTAGTGAAAAAGAAAATAAAATCGATGCTATTGCTTCAAAAAATAAAGAAGTATTAAAAAAAAGTTTATTGAATTGTAATACTTTACATAAAGATGAATGTATAATATCAAATCAAACGCAAAATAGTCTGATATATGATAAAAACATTAAAAATCATGATAAAAAAATTATAATATCCCCTGCAAATTATGAAAAAAAGGGAATATTTTCAATATTAGTAAAGAAATTATCTAAAACTAAAAAAAATCTTGGGTTAAAAATTTATAATTTATTTTCAAAAAAAGAAATAGATAATTCTATTTTTAATAATATCTCTGAACAACTTTTGATGTCTGATATTGGTTTAGAAACTACAAATATATTAGTGAATGCTTTAGAGAAAGAAGTATATTTCAAAAATATCAAAAATAGTGAAATTGTTTTATCTTTATTAAAGAAAAATATGATAGATATTTTAAAGAAAGTTGAAAAACCATTGGATATAATACCAAAAAAACCATTTTCAATATTAATAGTAGGTGTAAATGGTGTAGGTAAAACTTCTATTATTGGTAAACTGACTCATATTTTTAAAAATGAAGGAAAATCAGTAATGTTAGCTGCAGGTGATACGTTTAGAGCTGCTGCTATTGATCAGTTAAAAATATTAGGAAAAAACAATTTAGTTCCGGTAATATCACAACAATCTGGAGCAGATCCTGCTGCAGTAATTTTTGATGCGTTTCAAGCTGCAAAATCTAAAAATGTTGATATTTTAATAGCTGATACTGCAGGTCGATTACACAATAAAATAAATTTAATGGAAGAACTAAAAAAAATTAAAAGAGTATTAAAAAAATTAGATTGTTCTGCTCCTGATGAAATCATATTAGTATTAGATTCGTGTATAGGTCAAAATTCCATAAAACAAGCTAGTATTTTTAATGAAGAATTAGGCATAACTGGTTTAGTAATTACAAAACTAGATGGTACATCCAAAGGTGGAGCAATATTTTCTATAGCTAATCAATTATCTATTCCTATTAGATACATTAGTTTTGGAGAAAAAATAGAAGATATACATTATTTTAACAGTAAGATTTTTGTAAATGCTATTTTTTCTAATGATATTTAAATTACTTTTTAATAATCAAAAAAAAGATATTGGTGTATTTTTTAAAAATGATGTTTATAAGATATGCGTTTAATTTTTTAATTTTATTTGATTATATTAGTAATATTACAATAATATAGTATATAATGAGTCATATTTTTTTTTATTTTGGATTACAAATGACTAAGAACATGAAAATGTTAGCAACAATTTCATTAGGTAATTTAGAAGCATATATTAAAGCAGCTAATTCCTGGCCAATGTTATCTGAAAAAGAAGAGAAATCTCTTTCACGAAGATTGTATTATCAAAGTGATTTAGAAGCAGCAAAAATATTAATTTTGTCTCATTTGAGATTTGTAATTCATATTTCTAGAAATTATTCGGGATATGGATTGTTGCAATCAGATTTAATTCAAGAGGGAAATATTGGGTTAATGAAAGCTGTTCGTCGTTTTAATCCAGAGGTAGGTGTTCGATTAGTATCATTTGCTGTTCATTGGATTAAATCTGAAATTCACGAGTATGTATTGAAAAATTGGAGAATTGTAAAAGTAGCTACCACTAAATCACAAAGAAAGTTGTTTTTTAATCTTCGTAAAATAAAAAGAAGGTTGGGATGGTTTAGTGACAGTGAGTTAGAATTAGTTGCTCGTGAATTAGGGGTAAAAAGTGAAGATGTAAGAGAAATGGAATCTCGTATGTCAGCACAAGATATAGCTTTGCATCCTATTGTAAATGAAAATTTAGGATGTGGGAAATTAGTGAATGTTACACCTTACTTAAAAGATAATTTATCTAATTTTGCCCATAAAGTAGAGAAAAATAATTGGGAACAACATACTTCTAATAAGTTAAGCAACGCTTTATCAAGATTGGATGCAAGAAGTAGACATATTATTAATGCACGATGGTTAGATGATAATAATAAAGTCACTTTACAAACCATTGCGAATAGTTACGGAATATCTGCAGAAAGAGTGCGTCAATTAGAAAAAAATGCGATGAAAAAATTACGCATCGCTATAGAAACATGATGATACTTATGTATCATTAATTGGATATTTTTAAATTTTTTAAACATTATTTCTATTATATATTTTAGTTGATATTATTCTACTGTTACTGATTTTGCTAAATTTCTAGGTTGGTCTATATTTCTATTTTTTATTAAAGCAGTATAATATGCTAAAAGTTGTAATGAAACTGAATAAACGATTGGAGAAATTAAGTTTTCTACATAAGGAAATCGTATAATATTACTGTTTCTATTGAATTGGGTATATTGATCTGACAGGATATAAATTAATCCTTTTCTAGAATAAATTTCTTCTACATTTAGTTTTATTTTTTCTAATAAATGATTGTTTGGAGCAATTACAATGATCGGAATTTTTGAATCTACTAAAGCTAAAGGTCCATGTTTTAATTCTCCAATTGGATATCCTTCTGCATGAATATATGAAATTTCTTTCATTTTTAATGCCCCTTCCATTGCAATAGGATATTGTTCTCCTTTTCCTAAAAATAACATGTTTTCTTTATTAAATATTTTTGTGGCTAAAGAATAAATAATATTTTTACACTTTAAAATATCTTTAATTCTTTTGGGTAGAAAATTTAATATATTTACTATTTTCTTTTCTAATTTCAAGTTTTTATTTTTTAAATGAATAAATTTTGCTACTAACATTAATAATACAGTTAATTGTGTTGTAAATGCTTTAGTAGATGCAACACCTACTTCTATTCCTGCATAAGTAAGTAAGGAAAAATCTGATTCATGTACTAACGATGAACTTTTTGAATTAGAAATTACTAATGATCCTAAATATTTAAATTTTTTTGAAATTCTTAAAGCAGTTAAATTATCAGCTGTTTCTCCAGATTGCGATAGTATTAGAAATAAACTATTTTTTCTAACAACAAATTTTCTATAGCAAAATTCTGAAGCAATTTCAACATCACATGATATCATGGCTAATGATTCAAACCAATATTTTGATACTAATCCAGCGTGATAAGATGTTCCACATGCTATAATTTGGATGTGTTCCGTTTTAAATAACAATTCATCAGCTTTTATATCTAATTCGGAAAAGTAAACTGTTTTATTTTTTTTTAATCGGTTTAAAAGAGTATTATATATTGAATTGGGTTGTTCATATATTTCTTTTTCTGTGTAATGTCGAAATAATCCTTTATTGATATCAACATTATCATTTTGAGAGTATATTTCTTTTCTTTTTTGAGATACTCCGTTTTTATTAATAATAGTAATATCATCATGTGTTAATAGTGCGATGTCACCTTCATTTAAGTATATAAAACGTTTTGTAACGTCTAATAATGCTAGTTGATCAGAAGTAATATAATTTTCTTTTTTTCCTATTCCTATTAATAATGGACTGCCTGATCTTACTGCTAGTAATATTTCAGGATTTTTAGTATCCATTATTACCATACTGTAATTTCCTTTTAGTTTTGTAGTGACGTTTTGAACAACTTTTAGAAGATTTTTTTCTTTTTCTTGATTTTGCATAAAATTAACTAGGTGAGCAATGACTTCTGTATCAGTATCAGAAGAAAAATGATATCCATTTTTTTGTAAGTTTTGTTTAATGTCCTTATAATTTTCAATAAATCCGTTATGGACTATAGAAATATTATCAGATATATGAGGATGCGCATTTTTTATTAATGCTTCTCCATGTGTAGCCCATCTGGTATGTGCCATACCTATATTTCCAGATAAATGGATTTTTTTAATTATGTTAATTAAATTATGTACTTTTCCTTGAGCTCGGAAACGTAAAATTTTTTTTTGATTATTAATAATAGCTAATCCTGAAGAATCATATCCTCTATATTCTAATCGAACAATACCTTTTTTTAGTATTTGTATTACATTTTTTTGTGCAATGACAGCAATAATTCCACACATGTTATGTCCTATAATGGAAAATTCATATTTTATTTATTTAAAAATAGTTTTTGTTTTTATTAAAACTTTATTTTTTTTTGTATCTCTTCTTTTTTGTTATATACTAAACTAGGTTGTTTAACATCTTTTATAACTGTAGTGCCAGCTGCAATAATGGTATTTTTTGTAATAGTAATAGGTGCAATTATTTGACAGTTGGATCCAATAAAAACATTGTTTCCTATAATAGTGTTTAATTTTTCTTTTCCATTATAATTACAAAAAATAGTTCCTGCTCCTATATTAACTTTTTTCCCAATTTTGGAGTTTCCTACATAGCTTAAGTGTTTTATTTTGGATTTGTAACCTATTTTTGATTCTTTAATTTCAACAAAATTTCCTATTTGAATTTTGTCATTAAGCACTGTTCCATTTTTCAAATGAGAAAAAGGACCAATAATACAATTGTTAGCAACGATTACTTCTTCAATTATTGTATATGCTTTAATGCAACAATGATTTCCAATAATACTATTTTTTATAATACAACCTGGTCCAATTTTTACTGAATTACCTAATATAACATTTCCTTTTAAAATAACTCCATTATCAATTTCTAAGTTTTTTCCGTATTTCAATGTACCTCGAATATTAAAATTTGATGGATTGCAAATTGTAACACCAGACAATAATAAATTATTAATTTTTTTTTGTTGGTACCATTTTTCTGCTATTGATAGTTGGAGTTTATTGTTTATGCCTATGATTTCATGTTTATTTTGAGGATTTATATTGTTTATAGTGCTTTTTTGTTGATATGCTAAGTAAATTATATCAGTTATGTAATATTCTTTTTTTGTATTTTTGTTATTTATTTGTTTTATCCAAATTTTTAAGTGGTTTCCAGTAGTAATAAAAATGCCAGAATTAATTTCACGAATTTTTAATTGTTTTTGAGTGGCATCTATGTGTTCTATTATTTTAATTATTTTTCCTTTTTTTCTAATAATTCTTCCATAATTTTCTGGATTTTTTAATTTAGCAGTTAATAGACTAATAGATGATTTTTCTTTAGAACGTATTAATTTTATTATAGACTTTTTGGATATTAACGGCATATCTCCATATAAAATGAGATAGTTTTCATTATCTTTTAATATATGCATCATCTGATATATAGCATTTCCAGTGCCTAATGTTTGTTTTTGTTTTATCCAGGTTAAGCAAGAATCAGTAATGATAGATTTAAAACGTTTATATTGATGATTATATATTAAATAAATTTTTTTTGGAGTAATGGATTTTGCTAAGTCTATTACATGTTGTAAAATAGGTTTTTCTCCTAATTGATGAAGTAATTTTGGATAGTCAGAATGCATTCTTGTTCCTTTTCCAGCAGCAAGAATAATTACAATTAAATTTTTATTTGACATGTAAATTAATTCCTAACATTATTTTGTTTTTATATAAATTATTATGAGTTTTTTTATTAAATATATAATAGTAGTTTTTACATAAGTATCAAATATCTTTAATATTATTTTATATTGATTTGTGTGTATAATTAGTTATTTTGATTATTAGGTACTAGTTATACTAGTAATTAGTATACATTAAGGACACTATGTATTATCATATTATTTCATCTGATTTAGATGGAACTTTATTATCACCAAAATATCATATAACTGAATATACGAAAAATATTATTAAAACACTAGTGAAAAAAGGAATTCATTTTGTAATAGCAACAGGTAGACATTATATTGAAGCAAAAAAAATTAAAAATGCTTTAGACGTGTTATCTTTTCTTATTACTTCTAATGGAGCTAGAATTTATGATCCTTATAATCAATTAATATATAGCTGTGATCTTGATAAAAATATTGTATTAAAGTTGATTGCAATGTTGTCATCAGAAAAAGATATATTAATTCAATTGTATTCTCATGATTCTTGGTATGTTAATCGTAACGTACGTAATAGAGTAGAGTTATATTTATCATTTGGTTTTAACTATAAATTGTTTGATATTAAGTATTTACAATGTCAAAGTATTAGCAAAATTTTTTTTATTAGTACGAATATCCATAAATTGTTATCTTTAAAAAAATATATTGTACGTCAATTTGAAAATATGGTGAATGTTTGTTTTTCTTGTTCTAATTGTTTAGAAGTAATGTCTTACATGGTTTCTAAAGGAAATGCTTTAGAATTAGTATCTGATTTTTTAGGATCTTCGTTAAAAAATTGTTTATCTTTTGGTGATGGAATGAACGATAAAGAAATGTTACAAATGTCTGGAAAAGGCTGCATTATGAAAAATGGAACTGCAGTTTTAAAAAGTTCTCTTCCTAATATCGAAATCATTGGTAGCAATTCAGAAGATGGAGTAGCACGTTATTTAAATAGATTTTTTTTACATTATTAATGTTAATTATAATATTTATATATTTACATTTTATATTTACAAGAAATGATTTTTTTTATGTGATTTTTTAAACATTTTTATTTTTTATACATTAGTTTTTATGTATTTGATTATGTTTGAAGTGTAAATATTTTAGTTTTATCAATTATTTAAAAAATTTTAAATACACAAAGATATTTTTAATCAAAATGTAATTATTATTTAATTTTTTATTTAAATTTAAAATAATGATTTTCAAGATTACATTTTGTATCGTTGATACATGAGGTTTGCAATATGAAGGTTATGAATCATATTTTAGGTTTTCCTAGAATTGGTGTTAAGCGTGAATTAAAAGTTGCGCAAGAAAATTATTGGTCTGGGAAAATTTCTGAAGATGAATTATTTTCTGTTGGAAAAATGTTACGGAAACGTCATTGGGAGCAACAACAACAAAAAGGTGTAGATTTTATTTCTGTAGGTGATTTTGCTTGGTATGATCATGTTTTAGGAATGACTATGTTATTGGGAAATGTTCCTAAAAGACATGCAAATAAAGATAACAAAATAACTTTAGATACTTTATTTCGTATAGCTCGTGGATGTTCTGTTAATAAAGGATCTATCCCTGCATCGGATATGACAAAATGGTTTGATACTAATTATCATTATATTGTTCCTGAGTTTACTATTCATTCTCATTTTAATTTTTCTTGGATGCAATTGTTAGAAGAAGTAGATGAAGCATTATTATTGCATAATAATGTTAAACCTATTATTTTAGGTCCGCTAACATATTTATGGTTAGGAAAAGTTAGAGGAACTTATTTTGATCGATTAAATTTATTGCGAAAAATTATTCCAATATATCAATGTTTGCTATTGCAACTTAAAAATAAAAATATTGAATGGGTTCAAATTGATGAGCCTATTTTAACGTTAGAATTACCTGAAAAATGGAAAAAATCTTTTTTTTCTGTTTATGAAAGTTTATTAGGATATAGTAAGTTATTGTTAACAACTTATTTTGGAAGTATTAACCATAATTTAGATGTAATATGTAAGTTACCTATACAAGGATTACATGTAGATTTAGTTTCTGGAAAATGTAATTTGTCTTTATTAAATTCTCAAATTCCTGAAGATTGGTTAATATCATTAGGTGTAATAAATGGAAGAAACATTTGGCGTTCAGATTTAATTCAGTGGTTTAAACAATTAAAATCATTTTTAATGTTTAGAAAAAAAGTATGGATTGCTTCTTCTTGTTCATTGTTACACTCTCCTATAGATCTTGAATATGAAAAATCTTTGAATGTAGAAGTTAAAAGTTGGTTTTCTTTTGCTTTACAGAAATGTCAAGAACTGTCTTGGTTAAGAGATGCGTTAAACAATAATATTACAGATATAATAGATATTTGGTGTCAACCAATCTATTCTCGTTGTAATTCCAATTTAGTTAATGATGCATTAGTACAAAATAGAGTTAATACTATTTCTTCAAGTGATAGTAAAAGACAGAATATATACTCAATTAGATCAATACAACAAAAGAAAAAATTAAATTTACCTATTCTTCCAATTACTACTATAGGTTCTTTTCCACAAACGGAAGAGATAAGAAAACTACGATTTAATTTTAAACAAGGAAATATTAGTTGTGAACAATATCAAAATACACTTTATAAACATATAGCATCAGTGATTAGTTTACAAGAAGAGTTAGATATTGATGTATTAGTTCATGGTGAATTTGAACGTAATGATATGGTAGAATATTTCGGTGAAAATTTAAATGGTTTTGCATTTACTGAAAATGGTTGGGTGCAAAGTTATGGATCAAGATGTGTTAAACCACCTATTATTATTGGTGATATTAGTCGTCCAAAATCTATTACTAAAAAATGGATTACATATGCTCAATCTTTGACTAATAAGCCAGTAAAAGGTATGTTAACTGGTCCTATAACTATTTTGTGTTGGTCTTTTTTAAGAGAAGATTTATCTAAAGAAAATATAGCAAAACAAATAGCATTATCTTTACGTGATGAAGTCTTAGAATTAGAAAGTTCAGGAATAAGTATTATTCAAATTGATGAACCTGCGTTAAGAGAAGGGTTACCATTACGTCGTAGCTTATGGGATCAATATTTGTCTTGGTCTATTGAGGCATTTCGATTAACTTATTCTGGTGTTCGAGATGATACGCAAATTCACACTCATATGTGTTATTGTGAATTTAATGATATTATGAATGCGATTGTTTTGTTAGATGTAGATGTTGTTACTATTGAAACATCACGATCTGATATGGAATTATTAGAGTTTTTTAAAAATTTTGAATATCCAAATGAAATTGGTCCGGGTATATATGATGTTCATTCACCTAGTATACCAAATATAAAATGGATGACTACATTATTAAAAAAAGCTATAAATTATATTCCAATACAAAGATTATGGGTTAATCCTGATTGTGGGTTAAAAACAAGAGATTGGAAAACTACGAAGTTGTCATTAAAAAATATGGTTAAAGCAGCACAAATTATTAGAAAAGATTATAATTAGTAATATAATTAAAAAAACGATAGTATTTTAATTAATGCGTCGTTTTTTTAATTATATTACTAATTATAATCTTTTTTAATAATTTGTGCTGCTTTAACCATATTTTTATAAAAATAAAGTAATACATCTTATAATTATTTTATAGTAATCATTAGTTAAATACTATATTTTCATAATTAATATTACGATGCGTTATTTTGGAATTTAGTAATTTAGGACATATGTTTCTAAATATTATGCGTAATTCGTTATTAAAATATTCAATGTTCTATTTATAAATTATAATATCTCAATATGTACATTGTAATAAAATAAAGTATTGTTAAAAAACTTTTTATTTTTTAATTTTTTTTTGTTATAGAAATATTGAAAATATCTGTTTTCAACATGAGTAATTTTTGTTCTAATAATTATTTATTATTCAGTAATAAAATTAAATAGCAACAATTAATTGTACAAATTACATGAAATAAACATTGTTTTGAAATTAAATGTTGTTAGATTTTTATAATTTTAATACAAACAATTTATATCGTTATGCTATAAAATTTGTAATTTATCAGATATGATTTTTTCATTACGGATATCAATAAATATTAAAATTTATTCGATATTTTGACTTTGTTCTCTGATTTGTTCGATAAGTACTTTAATTTCTATAACAGACGAATGAATATCAAAATTTGAAGATTTTGAAGATAGTGTATTAACTTCCCTGTTAAGTTCTTGCATGATAAAATCTAATTTACGTCCAATAGGTTCGTTATTTTCTAGTATAGAGATGGTTTTTAAAACGTGTATGTCAATTCTATCTAGTTCTTCTGAAATATCAGTTTTTTGTATTATAAAAAATAACTCTTGATTTAATCTATTTGGATCAATATCTATTTTTAGTTCTTCTATCTTTTCTAAAATTCTTTTTTTTTGCCATTTTACAATTTGAGTTATATTATTTCTTATATCACTGACATTATTTTTTATAAAAAATAATTTTTCTGCTATTAACTTTTTTAAATTAATACCTTCGTTTTTTCTAAATTTTAATAATTGTTTTATAGTTTTTTGAAATAATTTTGATAATTCGAAAAAAATATTATTTACGTTATCATTTTTTAAATTTATTACTCCTGGCCAATTTAATAAATCAATTATATTAATTATTCCATCTGGTATATTTAATTTAATATATTTAATATATTTTATTAGTTGTTTGATTAAACTTATATTAATAGATCGATGAGATATGATATATTTATTAGATTCAAATTGTAAACTGCATTCTATTTTACCTCGACTTAAATTAGATCTGATACATTGACGAATTAATGGTTCTAGTTCTCTAAATTCTTCTGATAGTCTAAGATTGATTTCTAAATAACGATGATTAAATGAACGAATTTCAAAAATAGCACTACCCCATTTTTTGTTAATTTTTTCTTTCGCATATCCTGTCATGCTATAGATCATAATTTAACCTCATTAAATTTGACATTAATTAATAATTGAATATATATATAAAACATATTATCTAGAGTTTGAATTTACATTAAAAAATTTATTTTAATGCTTGAAATATCTTTTTTTCGTAAATATCATGGAAATGTTTTTTTGATTAACAGATGAAATTATTTCTTCATCTCTAATAGATCCTCCTGGCTGAATAATACAAGAAGTGCCTTGTTTAGAAATAATATCAATACTGTCTTTAAATGGAAAAAAACCATCAGATGCGAGAGTAGAGTTTTTCAAATCTATATTGTGTTCATTAGCTTTTGTTATTGCAATTTTAATAGCATCAATACGACTAGTTTGTCCTGCTCCAATACTAATTGTTTGTAAGTTTCGAACGTAAACTATAGCATTAGATTTAAGATATTTAACAATTTTTAATGCAAACAGAGCATCGCATTTTTCTTTTGAAGTTGGTAGTTTTTTACTAACTACTTTCCAATCTTTTTGATCTATATTATCATAATAATCATTTTGCATTAAAAAAGCTTTATTAATTGATTTTATATTTAATTGATTAGAACTTAAATATTCATTAGAATATTTTAATATTCTTATATTTTTCTTTTTAGAAAGTTCTTTTAGAGCTAGATCAGTAATATCTGGAATTACAATCAATTCTACAAATTGTGTAGCTATTATAGTTTTTGCAGTATTTTCATTTAGTTTTGTATTAAAAGAAATTACACCTCCGAATGCTGAAGTAGGATCTGCATTATAAGCAGATAAATAAGCAGAAAGATCATTTTTTGAAATTGCTACTCCGCAAGGACTTCCATGTTTTACTATGACGCAAGCTGGATCATTAAATTCTTGCACACAAGATATAGCTGTATCAGCATCAGATACATTATTGTAAGATAATGTTTTTCCTATCATTTGCGTTATATCATATTTATGAAATAAATTTACATATAATCCTGCTTGTTGATGTGTATTTTCTCCGTATAATAAATTTTGTTTTTTTTTAAAAATATAATTTAAATATTTAGGTAAAGAGTTTAAGGTAGAATATTTTTTTTTGGTATGTAAGTTCGAAAAATATGTGACTATATTATAATCATAATTAAAAACATACTGTAGTGCAGTATGGGCTAGTTCTAAACGTGTTTCGTATGAAATTTGGTTATTTTTTTGTTCGATTTCTTTTATTATATTATGGTAATAATGAGGTTTAGTAACAATAGTAACATAATTATAATTTTTTGCGGCAGCTCGAATTATAGTAGGTCCACCGATGTCAATAGATTCAATGATATTATTGTGATTTGATTTTTTTTTATTTAATATTTCAAAAAATGGATAAAAATTTATTATAACTAAATCTATTGGAATAATATTATATTTATTTATTATATTTTTATCATGATCTGAACGTGCCAATATTCCAGCATAGATTTTATGATGAAGTGTTTTAACTCTTCCGGACATTATTTCAGGAAAATCAGTATATTTAGAAACATCTGTAGCTTTTATTCCAGAAGCTTTTAATATTTTTTTTGTTCCAGATGTAGCAAATAAATTAATTTTATTTTGAATAAGTTTTTGAGCAAATTCTATTATTCCAGTTTTATCAAAAACACTAATTAATGCATTTCGTATTATTGTATTTTTTTTCATATTTTAAGGTTTTTGTTATCTATGTAGTTTATTATATATTAAAATACTTTTAGTTAAGTTAAAAATATATTAATATAGAAAATTAATATTATTTAATATGTAGTTACAACATATATTATTAACATATTATAATTTTTTTATATTTTTACTTTCATTATATAGTTTTTTATTATATCTAAATAACGTTTATTATATTATTAATTTTAGTTATATTAGGTTATATGCAAAATAGTTTTGTATATTCAATATTTAGTAATAATTGTATACACTTAATTTATACCATGGTTTTTTAACTAACGAATTGAAAGTTGTTATATTCTTTAATTAATATTAATTTATTGAATTGAGTTTATTTTAATTTGATAATGGTATTAAATAACGTTATAATACTAAGTAATTTAAACTAATTATTTTATACTATTAAACATTTTAATTTACATGAATATTATAATATTTTGATTTGTTTAATAATTAAAAGTATAAAAATAATATTTTTAAGTTTGTTTATATAAACATAAAATATTTTTTATATTGTTGATATAATCAATATACAAAAGTTAACGTTAGTTTTTTATTTTTTTTAATATTAATATGCGCACTAAAATAGTATTTAGTGATATGTTATTCATGTATAATATTTTATTTTTTAAAATAGTGTATATAAAAAATAAACATTTACATAAATAGCAAATGTTTATTTCTAATTTTAATTTATAAAGTAGAATTCAATAATTCAGATAAATTGGCAGATGCTTCTTCTGCACTAATAGAAGAAGAAGATATGTTATTAGAAGTTGTATTTTCTTTTCTACGACGATTTAAGCGTTTTTTATGGTAAGCATATCCTGTTCCTGCAGGAATTAGTCGTCCTACAATAACGTTTTCTTTTAATCCTCTTAAATCATCCTGTTTTCCTGCTACTGCTGATTCAGTAAGTACTCTTGTAGTTTCTTGAAAAGAAGCTGCAGATATAAATGATTCTGTTGCAAGAGAAGCTTTAGTAATTCCTAATAAGTCTCTTGAAAATGTTGCTAACATTTTTCTTTTCTCATTGAGTTTTTTATTAGATACTTTTACTCGGGAATATTCAACTTGTTCTCCGTTTAAAAATTCTGAATGTCCAGATTGAATAATAGTGGCTTTTCTTAACATTTGTCGTATTATTACTTCAATATGTTTATCATTGATTTTAACTCCTTGGAGACGATATACTTCTTGAACCTCATTGACAATATATTTTGTTACAGCTTGAACACCTCTTAATCTCAAAATATCATGAGGAGATTCTGGTCCATCAGATATAATATCACCTTTTTCAACTCTTTCTCCTTCGAAAACGTTTAATTGTCTCCATTTTGGAATCATTTCTTCATAAGAATTATTGCCATCGTATGGTGTAATAATTAACCGATTTTTTCCTTTAGTATCTTTTCCAAAAGAGATAAAACCGCTAATTTCAGCTAAAATCGCTAATTCTTTTGGACGACGTGCTTCAAAAAGATCAGCTACTCTTGGTAAACCTCCCGTAATATCTTTTGTTCCTCCTGACTCTTGGGGAATTCTAGCTAAAGTATCTCCTGATCTAATTTTAATATTATTATCGATTTGTACTATAGCTTTTCCTGGCAAAAAATATTGCGCTGGCATATCAGTTCCAGTAATTAACACATCATTGTTATTAGAGTCAATGACTTTTAATGATGGTCTTAAATCTTTTCCAGTTGTTGTTCTTTCTGATGTATCTAAAACAACTATAGATGTTAAGCCTGTTAATTCGTCAGTTTGTCGAGTAATACTTTGTCCGTCAATCATATCGATAAATTTAACATATCCATTTACTTCAGAAATTACTGGAATGGTATGAGGATCCCATTTTGCTACTATTTCTCCTGGTTTTACTTTTTCTTTATCTTGTTTGGCTAATATAGCTCCGTATGGAACTTTATAACTTTCTTTAGTTCTTCTAACTTCATCAATAACCTGTAATTCAACGTTTCGAGAAGTAATAATTATTTTTCCTTCTGAATTAATTACAGATTTAGCATTGTTTAGTTTTATATTTCCAAAATTTTTAACTTGTATATTAGACTCTGTTGCAGCTCTAGAAGCAGCACCTCCGATATGAAAGGTACGCATTGTAAGTTGTGTACCTGGTTCTCCAATAGATTGAGCGGCAATAACTCCAATTGCTTCACCTTTTTCGACTATTTTTCCTCTAGCTAAATCCCTTCCATAGCAGTGAGCGCATACACCGAAATTTGTTTCACAATTAACAACTGATCTTACTTTTACGTTGTCTATGGAATTTTTTTCTAAAATATCACACCATTTTTCGTTCAATAACGTATTTCTAGGTATTAGTATATTAGCAGAATAAGGTTTTAATATGTTTTCTACTGTTACCCGACCTAAAACTTTTTCTCTTAACGGTTCTTTAACATCCCCTCCTTCTATTATAGCAGTCATAATAATACCTTCGTGTGTATTACAATCTTCTTCAGTAACTACTAAATCTTGAGCAACATCGACTAAACGACGAGTTAAGTATCCTGAATTAGCAGTTTTTAGAGCAGTATCAGCTAAACCTTTTCGCGCACCATGAGTGGAAATAAAATATTGTAATACATTGAGTCCCTCTCTGAAGTTAGCCGTAATTGGTGTTTCAATGATGGATCCGTCTGGTTTAGCCATTAATCCTCTCATTCCAGCTAATTGCCGAATTTGAGCTGCAGATCCTCTAGCACCTGAATCTGCCATCATAAAAATATTATTGAAAGAAGTTTGTTTTATGATTTTTCCTTCTTTATTAGCTACTAATTCTGTGGATAAATTTTTCATCATAGCTTTTGCAACACGTTCGTTAGCAGCTGCCCAAATGTCAATAACTTTGTTGTATCTTTCACCTGCGGTGACTAATCCTGATTGGAACTGATCTTGTATTTCTGCTACTTCAATTTCTGCTTCTGTAATAATGTCAGCTTTTTTTTCTGGAATTACCATGTCATCAATTCCCACTGACGCACCTGATCGTGCAGCATAAGCAAATCCTGTATACATAATTTGATCTGCGAAATATACAGTTGATTTTAGCCCTAATATTCGATAACAGGTATTAAGCATAGTAGAAATAGATTTTTTTCTTAATGTTTGGTTTACTATAGAAAAAGGTAATCCTTTAGGAACAATCATCCACAAAATTGCTCTTCCTATAGTAGTGTTTATAATCTTTTTTTGTTTTAAAAGATTTTTATTTTCTGTAAAACTATATTCTGAAATTCGAACTTTAACTTTAGCATGTAGTTTAGCTAACCCCATACGATATATTCTTTCAGCTTCATTTGGACTATTTAATATCATACCTTCTCCTTTTGCATTTATTTTTTCTCGAGTCATGTAATACAGTCCTAATACGACGTCTTGAGAGGGTACGATAATTGGTTCTCCATTAGCAGGTGATAAAATATTATTTGTAGACATCATTAAAGATCGTGCTTCTAATTGAGCTTCTAACGTCAGTGGTACATGCACAGCCATTTGATCTCCATCAAAATCTGCATTATATGCTGCACATACTAGCGGATGTAATTGTATAGCTTTACCTTCTACCAAAACTGGTTCAAAAGCTTGAATTCCTAATCGATGTAGAGTAGGTGCTCGATTAAGTAATACTGGATGTTCGTGAATAACTTCGTCTAAAATGTCCCATACAATAGATTCTTCGCGTTCTACCATCTTTTTAGCTGCTTTAATGGTAGTAGCTAATCCTTGTATTTCTAGTTTTCCGTAAATAAATGGTTTAAACAATTCTAAAGCCATTTTTTTAGGTAAACCACATTGATGTAAACGCAAATAAGGTCCAACGGTAATTACTGATCTTCCTGAATAATCTACTCTTTTTCCTAGTAAATTTTGTCTGAATCGACCTTGCTTTCCTTTAATCATGTCAGACAACGATTTAAGTGGACGTTTATTTGATCCTGTTATAGCTTTACCTCTTCTTCCATTATCTAATAATGCATCTACTGCTTCTTGTAACATTCTTTTTTCATTTCTGACGATAATATCAGGTGCTGATAATTCTAATAAACGTTTTAAACGGTTATTTCTGTTGATCACTCTACGATATAAATCATTTAAATCAGATGTAGCAAATCGTCCTCCATCTAATGGAACTAACGGTCTAAGATCAGGCGGTAAAATAGGTAATGCGTTTAATATCATCCATTCGGGCTTATTATGTGAGTGTATAAATGATTCTAATAATTTAATTCGTTTTGTTAGCTTTTTTCTTTTTGTTTCGGAATGACTATTATGTAATTCTTTTCTCAAGATTTCGCATTCTGGTATTAAATTTATATTAGTTAATAATGTTTGTATTGCTTCTGCACCCATTTGTGCATTAAATTCGTCTCCAAATTCTTCTAATGCATTTAAATATTGCTCTTCAGTTAAAATTTGATTTTTTTCGAGATTAGTAATTCCTTCTTCAACTACAACATAAGATTCAAAATAAAGAACTCTTTCAATATCTCGTAACGGCATATCTAGTAATATTCCGATTCTTGATGGTAAAGATTTTAAAAACCAAATATGTGCAATTGGTGAAGCTAATTCGATATGTCCCATACGCTCTCTACGAACTTTGCTTTGAGTAACTTCAACGCCGCATTTTTCACAAATTACTCCACGGTGTTTTAATCTTTTATATTTTCCGCACAAACATTCGTAATCTTTGATTGGACCAAAAATTCGTGCACAAAATAATCCATTTCTCTCTGGTTTGAAAGTCCTATAATTAATAGTTTCTGGTTTTTTAACTTCTCCAAATGACCAAGAGCGAATCATATCTGGAGAAGCAAGAGCAATTTTTATTGCGTCAAATTCATCAGTTTTAATTTGTGATTTTAAAATTTTTAATAAATCTTTCACGAATTAGTTCCCGGCAAAGTAAAACATTTGAAGATAATTACACTAGATAGTAAGATATTGTAAAACGTTAATTTTATATTATTAATCATTTTCTAATTCTATATTAATTCCTAAAGATTTGATTTCTTTTAATAAAACATTAAAAGATTCGGGCATTCCTGGTTCCATTTTATAATTTCCATCTACTATATTTTTATACATTTTAGTTCTTCCACTAACATCGTCTGATTTCACTGTTAGCATTTCTTGTAAAGTATAAGCAGCGCCATAAGCTTCTAAAGCCCAAACTTCCATTTCTCCAAATCTTTGTCCTCCAAATTGAGCTTTTCCGCCTAATGGTTGCTGAGTAACTAGACTATAAGATCCAGTAGATCTTGCATGCATTTTGTCATCGACAAGGTGATTAAGTTTTAGCATATACATGTAACCTACAGTTACTGGTCTTTCAAATTTTTCACCAGTTCGTCCATCAAAAAGAGTTATTTGTCCAGAAGAAGGTAAATTTGCTAATTTTAATAGTTCTTTTATTTCATGTTCTCTTGCTCCATCAAAGACAGGTGTTGCAATAGGCATACCATGTCTAAAATTTTGTGCTAAACATAGTATTTCATCATCAGAAAAAGTGTCTAAATTAACTTTTTGTTGGACGCATTCACCTAAATTGAAGGCTTTTTGAATAAAATTTCGAATATTTACAATAGAATCATTTGTTTCTAACATTTCATTGATTTTGTCTCCTATTCCTTTTGATGCTAATCCTAAATGAGTCTCTAAAATTTGTCCAATGTTCATTCTAGATGGAACCCCTAAAGGATTTAATACAATGTCTATAGGAATTCCGTTTTGATCATATGGCATGTCTTCTATAGGATTAATTTTTGAAATTACTCCCTTATTTCCATGACGGCCAGCCATTTTATCACCAGGTTGAATTTGTCTTTTTACTGCTAAATAAACTTTAATAATTTTTAGAACTCCAGGAGTTAAATCATCTCCTTGAGTAATTTTTTTATGTTCAATTTCTAATTTTGTTTTAAATTCTTTTTTAAGATCATCATATTGTGAAGATAATTGTGTTAATTTTTTTTGATTTTTTTTGTCATTTACAGAAATTTTTAACCATTCTTTTTTAGATAATTGATTTAAGTGATTTATGTCAATTCCTGACGATAATAGAATTGATTGTATTTGGTTAAATATGCTGAACTCAAATATTTTAAATTCTTCTGTTAAATCTTTTTTAATTTTTTGAAGTTGCATATTTTCTATTTTTAGTGCTCTATTATCTTTTTCTACTCCGTCTCGAGTAAATACTTGTACATCAATAACTGTTCCAGACACTCCATTAGGAACTCTCAAAGAAGAATCTTTAACATCGGAAGCTTTTTCTCCAAATATAGCTCTTAACAATTTTTCTTCTGGTGTCAATTGTGTTTCACCTTTTGGAGTTACTTTTCCGACTAAGATATCTCCTCCATTTACTTCAGCTCCAATATAAACAATGCCTGATTCATCTAATTTAGATAATGCAGCTTCTCCTACGTTAGGTATATCTGATGTAATTTCTTCAGATCCTAATTTGGTATCTCTAGAAATACATGCTAATTCTTGAATATGAATTGTAGTAAATTTATCTTTTTGAACAACTTTTTCTGAAATTAAGATAGAGTCTTCAAAGTTATATCCATTCCAAGGCATGAAAGCTACGCGCATATTTTGTCCTAAAGCGAGTTCTCCTAAATCAGTTGATGGACCATCTGCTAATACATTTCCTTTTTCTATTTTTTCTCCTAAAGATACACATGGTATTTGATTTATACATGTGTTTTGATTAGATCTGGTATATTTCGTAAGATTATAAATATCTATACCTGCTTCTCCAGGAAGCATTTCTTCTTTGTTGACTTTAATGACAATTCTAGATGCATCTATGTATTTAATTATTCCACCTCTTCGAGCTATTTCTGTTACGCCTGAATCAATAGCTACAGTTCGTTCCATTCCAGTTCCTATTAATGGTTTATCTGATATAAGTGTAGGAACTGCTTGTCGTTGCATATTAGCACCCATCAGAGCTCTATTAGCATCATCATGTTCTAAAAATGGAATTAATGATGCACCTACAGAAACTATTTGCTGAGTAGATACATCCATATAGTTCACTTGATTTTTATGGAATAAACTAGATTCGCCTTTATATCTACATGTTACTAAATCATCTGTAAAACAACCATTTTCGTTTGAGTTGGTGTTAGCTTGTGCAATGACAAAATTTCCTTCTTCAATAGCAGAAAGATATTCTATTTTATTAGTTATAGTTCCTTCTTTTACTTTTTGATAGGGAGTTTCTAAAAAACCATATATGTTTGTTCTTGCATATACAGATAAAGAATTTATTAAACCTATGTTTGGTCCTTCTGGAGTTTCAATTGGACATACTCGACCATAATGCGTAGGGTGTACATCTCGTACCTCAAATCCAGCCCTTTCTCTAGTTAATCCACCTATTCCTAATGCAGAAATACGACGTTTGTGTGTAATTTCTGATAGTGGATTGTTTTGATCCATGAATTGAGATAATTGACTAGATCCAAAAAATTCTTTTATAGCAGCTGAGATTGGTTTAGCATTAATCATATCTTGAGGCATGAGTAAGTCTAAATCTCCTAAAGATAATCTTTCTTTTACAGCTCTTTCAACTCGTATTAATCCTATTCTAAATTGATTTTCTGCCATTTCTCCTACTGATCTTATTCTTCTATTTCCTAAATGATCAATATCATCAATATCTCCTTTGCCATTTCGAATATCAATTAATTTTTTTATTACATCGATAATATCTATTTTACTTAAAGTACCTTTTCCTTCTATTTTTGTTCTTAGTAAAGAACGATTAAATTTCATTCGTCCAACTGATGAAAGATCATATCTTTCTTCAGAAAAAAATAGATTTTCAAATAAGTTTTCTGTAGCATCACGTGTTGGAGGTTCTCCAGGACGCATCATTCGATAAATTTCAATTAATGCACTAGGTCGATCTTGCGTAGAATCTATTTTTAATGTTTCGGAAATGTATGGTCCGTGATCTAAATCGTTGGTAAATATTGTTTGAATTTCAGAATAGCCATTTAATTTTAATTTTTTAATTATTTCAATATTTAGTTCAGAGTTCACTTGTACAATGATATCTTTGGTTTTTTTATTATAATAGTTTTTTGCTGATATTTTTCCTACTAAGTATTCTATTGGTACTTCTATAGAAGTAATGTTGTCTTGTTTTAGTAAATTAATGTGTCGAGCAGTAATGCGTTGGCCTTTTTTTATGTAGGTTTTATTTTTGCTATTAAAATCAAAAGTTGCAGTTTCTCCACGCAATCTTGTCGGAATTAGTTCCATTATGATTTTTTTAGGAAATATTTTAAAAATATTTTTTTTAAAAAATATATTCAAAATTTCTTCTGTAGTAAAATTTAATGCTCTTAAAATAATACTTACAGGTAGTTTTCTTCGTCTGTCAATACGAATAAATAAGTGATCTTTTGGATCAAATTCAAAATCTAACCATGATCCTCTATATGGGATAATGCGTGCGTTATATAAAACTTTTCCTGATGAATGTGTTTTTCCTTTATCGCTATCAAAAAATACGCCTGGACTTCGATGTAATTGAGACACTACGACTCTTTCAGTTCCATTGATGATGAATGTTCCATTTTTTGTCATTAATGGAATCTCTCCCATATATACTTCTTGTTCTTTAATATATCTAATTGTTTTTTCTAATGTTTCGCGTTCATATATAATTAGGCGTAATTTTACGCGTAGCGGTGCAGAATAAGTAGTACCTCGAGTTTGGCATTCTTTTACGTCAAAAATAGTATTTCCTAAATGATATTCTATATATTGCAATTCAGCGTGACCATTATAACTAGTAATTGGAAATATTGAACGAAATGCAGCTTCTAATCCATACAAACCGTTAGGATCTTGTTCTATAAATTTTTGGAAAGAATTGAGTTGAATAGAAAGAAGGTATGGTATATCAAGCACTTTTGGACGTTTGCCAAAGTCTTTGCGAATACGTTTTTTTTCAGTATAAGAGTAAACCATAGGATTTCCTGATTAGTCAATAGAATTATTATTGCACTTTTACAAATAACTATAGTAATTTTGAATTTTTCCAAAAATCTTTTTTGAATTACATGTTGTTTATAAAATAAAGGACAATGAAGTAATTGTTTAACTCAAGAATGTTATAAATATTAAAAGATAATTGTAAATTTTAAACAATTAAATAGAAAAGGCTGGTGACTTAGAATCACCAGCAAATAATGTACATAATCTAAATCAATAATTTAAAAAAATTTTTTTATTTAATTTCTACTTCAGCACCTGTTTCATCTAAAATTTTTTTTAAAGATTCAGCTTCTATTTTAGTAATGCGTTCTTTAATTACAGTAGGAGCTGATTCTACTAAATCTTTTGCTTCTTTTAACCCTAAACCAGTAGAACTTCTTACAGCTTTTATAACTGATACTTTATTGCTGCCAATTGATTTTAATATAACGTCAAATTCTGTTTTTTCTTCTACGGGTGTTGTAATTGAAGAAGATGAAGAATGTATAGATGATTCAGCTGATACACCAAATTTTTTTTCCATGTCAGAAATTAATTCAATAACATTTTTTACTGACATTTCTGATATGGCTTCTAAAATTTGTTCTTTTGTTATGGACATGGTATTTATTCCTAATAATACCCAAAAATAGTTTTAAATGTTATTTCTAAAATATAAATTATATTCTATTTTTTAATTGTGTTATAGATACAAGAATTTGTATTAACTTTCCTATAGCTGTTGTTTTCATAACTATCATTAATCTACTAATTACTTCTTTATATGTAGGTATATCTGCTAGTTCACTAATGCTACATGAAGGTAGTATTTTTCCTTTAAAAACAGCTCCAAGAATTTTGAAATCAGTATTGTTTATGGAGAACTCTCTAAAGAGTCTTGCTGCGCTTCTTGGATGATCTATAGAGTAACCAATTAGAACAGGACCAATAAGTAGTTCTTTCAAACATTCAAATTTAGTATTTTTAATACCTAAATTAACTAAGGTATTTTTAAAAACTCCTAATGTTACTCCTGCTTTTCTAGCTAATACTCGTAATTCAGTTATGTTATTTACTTTTATGTTTCTTGAGTCAGCAACAACTATTGATAATGCTTTTTTGGTTACATTATGAATTTTAGAAACAATTTCTTTTTTTTTTGGAAAGTTTAGTACCATTAATTTATGTACTCCTAAATTTAGTTAATACTGTAAAACAACATTATTCTTAATAGGAATTACATATAAAAAGTTAATCTTTTAATTGATACATTTTTTAAAATTTTTTATTGTTTTTAATTAATTAACAAAAAAATTAAATTATATATTTTAATATTAAGATCAAATAAATATTACTTAAATGTTTTAATCTGAAAGTATTGATTATGTATGTTAATTTAGACATGAATCTTTTATTATAGAGAATTTTTCTTTTATCGTAAAGTAAAAATCAGTTAACTGTTTATCGTAAATTGTTACAGTTAATACGAATTCCTAAACTCATGGTTGTAGAAATAGTTATTTTTTTAATATATAGTCCTTTTGAATTTTTAGGTTTTGAATTTTGTAAAGCTGTTATTAAGGAATTAAAATTGTCTTGTATTTTATTATTTACAAAATTGATTCTTCCTATTGTAGTATGTATAATTCCATTCTTATCATTTTTATAGTTTATTTGGCCATTTTTAGCATTCGTAATTGCTGTTTTAATATCATCAGTAACTGTTCCTAATTTTGGATTTGGCATTAAACCACGAGGTCCGAGTATAGGTCCTAATGTATTTACAGTATGCATGACATCTGTAGAGGCAATTGCAATGTTAAAATTTATATTTCCAATTTTAATTTTTTCTATTAAATCATATAATCCTACATATTTTGCACCACATTTTTTTGCAATGTCAACGTTAACTCCTTGAGTAAAAACTGCTATAGTTACGGATTTTCCTGTTCCATGAGGTAATATAGTACTATTACGAATGTTTTGATCAGATTTTTTAGGGTTAATACCTAAATTAATAGATACATCTACACTTTCATTAAATTTAGAAGTTGCTATTTTTTTAAGTAATGTAATACCTTCCTCAATATCATAATTTTTTTTTTCGTCTACTAAACTATGCATTATTTTCATTCTTTTAGTTTTTTTTTTCATTTATTTTTTTTCCTTAATAGTTAAACCCATAGAATGGGCTGTTCCTATAATTGATTTAGTTATATTTTTAATATTAGATCCTGTCATATCGATTTCTTTTACTTTAGCAATTTCTATTGCTTGTTGATAAGTTATTTCTCCTACCTTTTCTGTGTTAGGTTTAGAAGAACCAGATTTAATTCCTGCAGCTTTTTTTAATAGAATAGAAGCAGGTGGTGTTTTGGTAATAAAAGAAAAAGATCGATCTGAATATACAGTAATTATAGTAGGAATAGGTAATCCTTTTTCTAAATTATTAGTTTTTTCATTAAATGATTTACAAAATTCCATAATATTTAGACCTTTTTGTCCTAAAGCTGGTCCTACTGGAGGGCTAGGATTAGCCATACCAGCTGAAACTTGCAGTTTAATATAAGCTTGTATTTTTTTAGCCATGATAATTTTTCTCACTATTTAAATATATAAATTAATTGCTTTTATGTGTTTTAAAATAAATAAGCAATAAATATGTATATTGATATGTTTGATACAAGATATGTTAGAAGATATAAATTTTTTACTTTAAGCTCATTATAGTAAATAGTAATCTTTATTAAATATATAATTGGTTTTTTAAAAATTTTTTCATAGTTTAATGTTAATTTTTTTTAACTTGACAAAAATCTAATTCTACAGGAGTAGATCTTCCAAATATAGATACTGATACTTTTAATCTATTTTTTTCATAGTCTACTTGTTCTACTATTCCATTGAAGTCTGAAAATGGACCATCATTAACCCTAACCATTTCTCCAGGTTCAAATAATGTTTTAGGTCGTGGTTTATCTCCGATTTGTTTTAACCGATTTATGATAATATTTACTTCTTTATCACTAATGGGAGAAGGTTTATCTGAAGTTCCTCCTATAAATCCTAACACACGAGGTATACTTCGAATTAAATGCCAACTAGAATCATTCATAGTCATTTGAATGAGAACATATCCAGGAAAGAACTTATATTCACTTTTTTTACGTTGTCCTGCTTTAATTTCTACGACTTCTTCAGTTGGTACCATTACGTCTCCAAATAAGTTTTCCATATTATGCAATTTAATATGTTCGCGTATTGATTGTGCTACGCGTCCTTCAAAACCAGAAAAAGCCTGCAATACGTACCAGCGTTGTTTTTGATTCTTATACATATTATAACCTTAAACTAGTTACGAATGATACAAATCGGATTAAAATATTATCTAATCCCCATAAACTTAAGGATATGATGAAAGTTGCAATTATTACAATGATTGTAGTATGAAATGTTTCTCTTAAATTAGGCCAAGTAATTTTTTTTATTTCTTCTTTTGATTTGTAAATTAATAAAAAAAATTTTTTTCCTTGTTTTGTTAGATATATTGTTCCTATAGTTAAACTAATTAAAGATATTATTATGATTACGCGTAACAATAAAGATAAGTTAGTGCAATAGTAATTTATAAAAGTTAATAATATTAACGTTCCTATGCTAAACCACTTAATTATTTCTAAAAAATAAGAATTTTTATAGAATTTGATTATTTTGGTCATTTGTCATCCTATAATATTAATTATATACAATTATATTGCATGTTAATACGATAACATTTTTCTATTATAAGGAACAATAATAAAAATATTTTTATTGAAATAGATTTAACTTTGGATTTTGTTAGCGGTAATGATTCAGTTATTATATAACTTTTTTATATGAATATAAATTTATTATATATGATAAAAAATCATAATTTTAATATATTTAAATGGTATTTGGTTACAAAATATGTAAAATTTTTCGGAATGATATTTAGATATTTTTATAAAAACAGTTATTTTAAAAAAGTATGGATCTTATAATAATATTTTTGCTGATACCCAGATTTAAACTGGGGACCTCACCCTTACCAAGGGTGTGCTCTATCTAACTGAGCTATATCAGCATATGGTTTTTAGCGAGCAGCGGGAATCGAACCCGCATCATCAACTTGGAAGGCTGAGGTAATATCCATTATACGATGTTCGCAAAATTAGATATTTTTATATTATGGTGGGAGAAGGATTCGAACCTTCGAAGTCTATGACGGCAGATTTACAGTCTGCTCCCTTTAGCCACTCGGGAATCCCACCGATACAAATTATTTAATGGACTATTTCTCTGCCGGCTACCGGAATCGAACTGGTGACCTACTGATTACAAGTCAGTTGCTCTGCCTGCTGAGCTAAACCGGCATTTACGATTAACATATTACGTATAGATTTAATTTTATGCAATAAAAATTTGATAATAATTCTATATTATTTTTTGTGCAAATAAATTACATATAAATTTATATGTAATTTAAATAATTATTTTAAAAAATACTTGGTTTATGAAATAATATTTTTATCTATGCACTTAAATGTTGAAATTAAATTTTTCATGATGATTTTTACTTTGAATTCTAATATTAATCATGTTTTACATTTTTTAGTTAAAGATATTATGTGTCATGATTTAATATATGCAAAAAATTTTAAAAAAAAACATAAAAAGCCCTATATTATAGGCATTTCTGGAAGTGTAGCATCTGGAAAAAGTACTATTTCTCAATGGTTACGTATTATATTACAACAATATTTTATTAAAAAAACTGTTTCTGTAATTAATACAGATAGTTTTTTATATCCTAATAAAGTTTTAAATACATTAGGATTAATGACACAAAAAGGATTTCCTATAACGTATAATATTGATTTTTTAGTAAGGTTTTTTTTAGATGTAAAATCAGGAATGTCAAATATGATTATTCCTGTGTATTCTCATTTTTTTTATGATATAATCCCGGATTTTCATAGAGTTGTTTATTCATCAGATATTTTTATTATAGAAGGTTTGCATATTTTATATCCTTTTTTATATAAAAGAAAAGATTTGAGTTATTTATCGAATATTTTTAATTTTTCTATTTATATTGATGCAAATGATACTTCATTAATTAGATGGTATCTTAGTCGTTTTTTAAAATTGAGATATATGTCACAGTTTTATTCTAATTCTTTTTTTAATGATTATTCCAAAATGTCTTATACAGAAGTTATTAATAGTGCTATGGAGATATGGTATAATATTAACTATAAGAACTTAAAAAAACATATTTCACCTACAAGAAGATATGCTGATTGTATTATAAAAAAACGGTATAATCACAGTATTGATTTTGTTCAGTTTAAAAATAACAGCTAATATTAATACCATTAAATGTTTTTCTAACATAGAACTAAATTTTATAGTTTAAGTATGTGATTATGTTATAATATTCAAAAAATGATTTAAAAATTGACTTTTTCATATACGGAATTAATTTTTTTAGTAGTTGTTTTTTATGATTTTGACTTCTGGTTCAAGATTAATGTTAAATTTTTTTTTGACTCTTTTTTGTATAATATCAGAAAGAATTAATACGTCTTGTCCTGTAGCTTGATTTTTGTTAATTAATATTAATGCTTGTTTTTTATATACTTGGGCTCCGCCAATTGAATATTCTTTTAATTGACATTTTTCAATCAACCATCTCGCTGAGATTTTTACATTTTCATTATTTTCAGGGTAACAACATAAATTTTTATATTTAGATAATAACTTTTTTGCATACTTTTTATTAATAATGGGATTTTTAAAAAAACTACCAGCATTTCCAATTACTTTTGGATCAGGTAATCTGTTTTTTCTTATTTCTCTGATATAATCAAATATTTCATGAGCAGTTGTGGTTTTTTGATTTAAGTTTTTTAAGGATAAATGAAAAGTATTGGGGTTCCATTTTTTTGGTAATTTTATTCCAACAGCTAAAACAATATAATTATAATAATTTGCATTTTTAAAAATACTATTACGATATTTAAATATACAGTTTTGAGCTTTTATTTTAATGGTATTTAATAGTTCTAAAGAAAAGATTTCTACATAATGGCATATATCTTTAAATTCTAGTCCGTATGCTCCTATATTGTTTATTGGAGCTGCTCCTACTGTTCCAGGAATAAATGCTAAGTTTTCTAATCCATAAATTCCCATTTTAAGCATGTATGTGACTAAATTATGCCAATTTACTCCTCCTTTAACATATATTAACCAGTGTTTTTTTGTTTCTGTAATTTGAATACCGGTTATTTTATTAATAGCTACTGTTCCATTATAATTTTCAGAAAATAGTGTATTACTACCTTCTCCTAAAAATAAAAAAGATGTTTTTTTTTACATAAATTCCATTCTTTAACAAGTTTATTTATGCTTTTTATTATAATAATTTTTTTGGCATATACATTGATTTGAAATGTATGAAATTTTTTCAAAGATTGATTTTTCATATGTTATTTTTTATTTTTCATGTGTACTTTTAAATCAAATTTTAGAAAATGTTAACTTTAGATAATAGGTATTTATTGGAAATCTATTATGAGATTATAGTTATGTTTAGTATAATTATATAATGTTAAATATAACGGATTATATTTTTCATAAGTTATTTAAAGTATATTATTTATTATGAAAATACATAAAATTATTTTATATCAAATTAGTATTTTTTCAGATCTTTATTTTTAGTATTTTAATAACATAAATGATATAAAATTTTAATTTTTTTGAATCATTTAGTTTCAACAGGAATTATAGTATGCATTTATTGAATTCGCGTTATTATGAAGTATTAAATGAGTATGTAGTAAATTTTCATGGTAAAATAAGTGTTTCTTTTGAATTATTCCCCCCTAAAAATCAAACTGCACAGAAAACTTTGTGGGATACAATTAATCAATTAAAGTTTTTACATCCTGTTTTTTTTACAGTAACGTGTGGCGCTTTTTTAGGGGAAAGAAATTACACGTATGATATCGTGAGTGAAGTAAAGAATCAAACTGGAATTGAAACAGTTCCTCATCTTACTTGTGCTGGATTAACTAAAGAGGAATTAGTAATAATTGCTAAAAAGTATTGGAATAGTGGATTTCATCATATTTTAGCTTTAAGAGGAGATATTAAGAATCATAAAGATCAATCTAAAATGTATGCTATTGATTTAATAAAATTGTTAAAAAGTATAGCCGACTTTGATATTTCTGTTGCTGCTTATCCAGAAGTACATCCTGAAGCTTGTAGTGCGCATTTTGATTTAGTTAATTTAAAGAAAAAAATTGATGCTGGTGCTAATCGTGCTATTACTCAATTTTTTTTTAGCGTAGATCACTTTTTACGCTTTCGAGATTTATGCGTGAAAAATGGCATTACTGTGGACATTATTCCAGGTATTTTTCCTATTATTAATTTTCAACAGTTATGTAATTTTTCTAAAATTAGTAATGTGACAATTCCAAAGTGGATTTATCGTATGTTTGACGGATTAGAAAATAATTTTGCAATAAGTAAAATTATAGGTGCGAGTATCACTATAGATATTGTAAAAGTATTGTATAAAGAAGGAGTAAGAAATTTTCATTTTTATACTTTAAACAAGTCAGAAATAGTTATGTCTGTTTGTCATATATTAGGATTAAAGTATAAGTCTGTATAAAGGTTTTTATTATAGACAATTTTTATATATGTTGATTTGGTATTTATTAGTTATTTTAGTTCTATTTTTTATAAAATTGTGTTTGTTTTAAGGTAGTTTATGCTATGCATTTGAAATTTCTAATTTAAGAATATAATTTATTAAAGATGGCATATGTTTCAATTATTTCTTTGCGATAGATATTAGTATAATATAATCATTTTAATGTTTATATGGATAATTAGGATTTGCATAGTATTGGTATATGGTTTATGTGTATTATGTTTGTATTATGATTATCATATTTCATGAATGTATTTTATATTTACATTTTTTATAAAACATGATTATATTTGTTGTAAAGTTCGTTTTAATAATTTTAACTTAAATTATAATATTTTAATAATTAAGGTTTATAATGATTAATAATAAAGTAGTTAGTAAAGTAGTGTTAGCTTATTCAGGTGGATTAGATACATCGGCTATTATTCCTTGGATTAAGGAAAATTATCATTCAGATGTAATTGCTTTTGTTGCTGATATAGGTCAGTCTATAAATGATTTAGATCACATTGAAGAAAAAGCATTACAGTCTGGAGCGTTGCAATGTATTATTGTTGATTTAAAAGAAGAATTTGTAAAAAATTATGTTTATCCGGTGTTACAAACTGGAGCATTATATGAAGGAAATTATTTGTTAGGAACGGCTGTAGCTCGTCCAATTATAGCAAAAGCTCAAGTTGAAATTGCATTAAAGCTAGGAGCTGATAGCGTATGTCATGGAGCTACTGGAAAAGGTAATGATCAGGTTCGTTTTGAAACAACATATGCTGCATTAGCGCCTCATTTAAACATTATTGCCCCTTGGAGAGAATGGAGTTTTCGCTCGCGAGAAGAGCTGCTATTTTATTTGAAAAAAAGGAATATAACAACAACTGCTACTCTTAATAAGATTTATAGTAGAGATGAGAATGTATTGCATACTTCAACAGAAGGTGGAATTCTTGAAGATCCATGGAATCGATGTAACAAGGATTGTTGGGCATGGACCGTGGATCCTAAAGATGCACCGGATACATCTGAAATTATTTCTTTAACAATAAAAAATGGTTGTGTAATAGCTGTAAATGATATTGATTTAACTCCATTTCAGTGTTTAAAAAAATTAAATGAAATAGGATCGAAGCATGGAATTGGTCGTATTGATATAATTGAAAATCGATTAATAGGTATGAAGTCAAGGGGATGTTATGAAACTCCAGGAGGTACAATAATATTTTGTGCATTACGTGCTATTGAACAATTAGTATTAGATAAAGATAGTTTTAAATGGAGACAAACGCTTGGATTGGAAATGTCATATGTCGTTTATAATGGAAATTGGTTTAGTCCTATTCGTAAATCACTTCAAGCGTCAGTAACTGAATTATCTTTAGAATTAAATGGAAAAGTCGTATTAGAATTATATAAAGGAACAGTTATTCCTATTCAGAGATATTCTCCTAATTCTTTATATTCTAAAGATTTTGCTACATTTGGTATGGATGATGTTTATCATCAATCTGATGCACATGGTTTTATAAAATTGTTTTCTTTATCTTCCAGAATACGAGCAATAAATAATAGTTCTTGTTAGTTTATATAAATATCGAAAGTACATTTATAATTTTTAATATAATATTGTTAACGGAGTAAATATAAAATGTTATGGGGAGGTAGATTTGTACATAAATCTAATTCATTTTTTAAGAAGTTTAATTCTTCTTTAAAGATTGACTATAGACTAGTAGAGCAAGATATTTTTGCTTCTATATTTTGGTCTAGGTCATTGCTAGATGCTAATGTATTAACAGTAGAAGAACAAAATAAAATTGAAACTGCTTTAAATATTTTGTTAAAAACTGCTATAAAAGATTCTGATGTACTTTTGAAAAGTGATTTAGAAGATGTTCATAGCTGGGTGGAAAGAGAATTAATTAATATTGTAGGAGAAGTTGGTAAAAAGCTGCATACTGGTCGTAGCAGAAATGATCAAGTTACTACTGATTTAAGATTATGGTGTAGACATAAAGTTATACTTTTATTGCAACAAATAAAAAAATTTCAAATATCTCTCATTAACATTGCTGAAAAAAATCAATATATTATTATGCCAGGATATACGCATTTACAACGAGCTCAACCTATAACTTTTTCTTTTTGGTGTTTGGCCTATGTAGAAATGTTAAATAGAGATATTGATCGTTTACAAGATGCATGTAAAAGGTTAAATGTTAGTCCGTTAGGATGCGGAGCTTTGTCTGGGACTTCTTGGAACATTGATCGAGAAAAATTAGCTAAAGAAATGGGATTTTCATCAGCTACTAATAATAGTTTAGATAGTGTTTCAGATAGAGATTATGTTATAGAGTTAGCATCAGTTGCATCAATTAGTATGATTCATTTATCTCGGTTTGCAGAAGATTTAATTTTTTTTAGTTCTTCTGAATCACGATTTATAACATTATCAGATGCAATAACATCAGGGTCTTCTCTTATGCCTCAAAAGAAAAATCCAGATTCATTAGAACTTATAAGATCTAGATCTGGAAAAGTAATTGGTTTTTTGGTTAATATTTTAGTAATTTTAAAAGGTTTGCCATTATCATATAATAAAGATATGCAAGAAGATAAAGAAGGTCTATTTAATTCTTTAGATACATGGAGTGATTGTTTATTGATGTCTACTTTAGTTTTAGAAAATTTAGAAATTAATAATGCTATTTGTTTACAAGCAGCACAAGAGAATTATACTAATGCAACTGAATTAGCTGATTATTTAGTAAAAAAAGGTATGGCATTTCGTGATGCTCATAATATAACTGGTAAAATAGTATTGTTTGCAATAAAAAAAAATATGTCGATAGAAAATTTAGATTTACATGTTTTAAAAGAACATTGTCATTATATTGAACGCGACGTATATGAACATTTGACATTAGAGTCAACTTTAAACAAAAAAAATGTAAAAGGAGGAGTTTCTTTTAATCAAATTCAAACATTTATTAGTGAGATGAAAAAAAAATTAAATGGTATTGAATAAATATTTAATATAAGTCATATAAATATGACATATTTTATTTAATAATATTATTTTATTAAATAAAAGATATTAAAATGTATGAATGTTTTTGTACAATGAATATGATAGTTTTGCATAGTTGATATTTTAAATATTAATTGGAACGATAAATTTAAATGATTTCATAATACAATTTCAGATTATATTAAGTGTTTTTTAAAATTAGCTTTTTTAACAAGTTAAAATAATTTTTATTTTAAGTATACTAAATAACTGTATTGATATAATAAAAAAGGTAATGTCAATTCTTATAGTTATGTTCTTTATTTTACAATGAATACAATAATATTGGTATAAATTTAACAACGTAAATGAATTTTAGTGATATATTTAGTTTTTTTTCATTAAAGTTCTTGTATGCTATTTTTAAATTTTCATGAAATAATTTTATTAATGTAAGTGTAAATTGTGATGAAGAATATTATATTATACAATATTGCAATTAAATAATGTTATTAAAAGTTGTTGTTTATTTTTTAAAAACAGTTTAATTTTGTTTGGAGAAAACATGTTTTCTGAAGAAATCCAGTTGATATGGAATCAAATTTTATCTGAAACACAAATATTAATGGATCAAGAATTAGAATTAGTGGGTTTTTATCATTCTTATATATTAAATCATAAAAATTTTGATTCAGCATTAAGCTATATTTTGTCTAATAAATTAGGAAATGAAATTGTTTCTGTTCTTTCAATACGAGATATTATAAATAAAATATATTGTTTTAATCAAAATATTGTTTTTGCAGCAGTAAAAGATATACAAGCAGCGTATAATAAACATGTGGATACAGAATGTTATTCTATTCCATTTTTATATTTTAAAGGATTTCATGCATTACAAGCACATCGTATAAGTCATTATCTTTGGAACAATGATCGGCACGAATTAGCTATATATTTTCAAAATCGTATTTCAGTGATGTTTTCAGTTGATATTCACCCTGCTACTCAAATGGGAAACGGTATCGTATTAGATCATGCTACTGGAATTGTAATAGGAACGGCAGATATTGCACAAGATAATGTGGTTACCGTTCATCAGCCTGTTTTATTAGATAACATTAGAAGTGTATACACCAAACGTTATCCAATTATTAATGATGATGTTGTAATAGGTGTAGGAGCAAAAATATTAGGTCCTATTGAAATAGGACCACGAGTAAATATTAGTGCAAATTCTGTTGTGTTGACGTCTATAACATCTAATAATATTGTTATCAAAGTATCTGATAAATAGCAAGTTACTGTTAGTGATAATATGAAGTAAAACTAAATATTTCATATAGTGACACAAAAATTTTAAACTGTATATGGTTTTTTATTATTAAATAATTAACAGTATAACGTTTTAATAAAAATTTTACTAAATTAAATGTTAGTTTTTAACTGATTTTTTAATATGCAATTTATATATAAATGTAATTTTTTGGTATATTGTTACTTGTTTTTTATCATGACATAATAATTTTTAAATTTAAAAAAAATGTATGTTTATTTAGATTAATCATAGTTTCCTTTTTAATAGGAAGCTTGTAATATTTCTGCGATAGATTTAAATTTCAATCATCTAAAAAACTACGTAATATTTCTGATCGACTAGGATGTCGTAATTTTCGTAATGCTTTAGCTTCTATTTGACGTATTCTTTCGCGAGTAACATCGAATTGCTTCCCTACTTCTTCTAAAGTATGATCTGTGTTCATGTCAATTCCAAATCTCATACGCAGTACTTTTGCTTCTCGTGCTGTAAGTCCAGATAGTACGCTATGCGTAGCGGATCTTAAGCTTTCTGAAGTAGCTGAATCTAAAGGTAACTCTAATGTGGTATCTTCTATAAAGTCGCCTAAATGAGAATCTTCGTCTTCTCCGATAGGAGTTTCCATTGATATTGGTTCTTTTGCTATTTTTAATATTTTTCGTATTTTTTCTTCTGGAATTAGCATTCTTTCTGATAGTTCTTCAGGTGTAGGTTCTCTACCTATTGTTTGTAATATTTGCCTAGAAATACGATTTAATTTGTTTATAGTTTCTATCATATGAACTGGTATTCTAATTGTTCTGGCTTGATCTGCAATAGATCTAGTAATAGCTTGTCTTATCCACCAAGTAGCATATGTTGAAAATTTATATCCTCTTCGGTATTCGAATTTATCTACAGCTTTCATTAGTCCTATATTGCCTTCTTGAATTAAATCTAAAAATTGTAATCCTCTATTTGTATATTTTTTTGCAATTGAAATAACTAATCTTAAATTTGCTTCTACCATTTCTTTCTTTGCGTTTTTGGCTTTTGTTTCTCCAATAGATATTCTTTTATTTATATTTTTTATTTGCTTAACAGTGAGTCCAGTTTTTTTTTCGAAATAAGTTAATTTTTTTGCAATAATGTTAAGTTCTTCTTTTTTTTCATCAAGTTTTTCAAACCATGGTTGTTTTTTATATTTGGATAATTTGGACCATATTGTTTTAATTTTTTTTTCAAAACAACATTGTAAAAAAATTTTTTTTGGAATTTTGCAATGTTCTATACATAATTTCATTATAAGTTTTTCTTGTATTCGAATTTTTTCCAACATATGTCTCATATTATCAACTAAATAATCAAATTGTTTTGGAACTAGTCTAAATTGTTTAAATATTTCTGATAAATTATGAATTTCAATTAAAGAATCTTGATGACTTTTATTTTTGTTTTTTATTGCATTATAGGTTATTGTATATTGATTTTTCAATTCAATAAATTTTTCTCGAGCTAATTCTGGATCAATCTGATGGGTGTGTTCATCTTGTTCATCTAAATTATCGTGATTATTATGGAGATTTTCCTCTTCTATAAATTCAGATCTCATATTATGAGGAATAGGTGAAAACGTTTCTTCTAAGTTTGGATCTATGAATCCGTTAATTAAGTCAGTGAGTTTTAATTCTCCTAATTCTACTCTATTATATTGTTGTAATAAATAAGTAATAGCTTCAGGATATTCTGCAACAGAACATTGAACTTGATTAATTCCATCTTCTATTTTTTTTGCTATATCAATTTCACCTTCTCGAGTTAATAATTCAACTGTACCCATTTCTCGCATGTACATTCGAACAGGATCAGTAGTACGTCCTAATTCAGATTCTACATTGGATAATACCAGCGCTGCTGCTTCTACTGCATCTTCATCTGTATCTGTATTTCTAATTTCTTGTAATATAAGATCATCGGCATCCGGCGCTTCTTCGACTACTTGAATACCCATGTCATTAATCATTTGGATGATGTCTTCTATTTGATCGGAATTGATAACATCGCTTGGTAAGTGATCATGAACTTCAGCATAAGTTAAATATCCTTGTTCTTTTCCATGAGTAACTAGTAGTTTAAGTTTTGATTGTGAGTTTTGCTCCATAAGACGATATCCAATATTGTATTGATATAGTTAATGTTGATTAATTATATCGAAAGTAGTTTATGATATAAATGTTTTCAAATGTTTTGTCAGTTTCTTTTTAAATATTTTTAATAATTATTCATAATATTTTGTAATATATAGGATTTTTAAGTGCAAAAGTTATTTTATTTTTTTAATATTAAATTTTTAATATGAGTTTTTAGATTATAGTTATTTTTTAATAATTCATTATTACTACAATTATATTTTTGCTAATTTTTTATTAATAGACCATAATTCGTTTTTTTCACATTTTTTTAATCCCATTTTTCTTTCTTTGGCTATGAGTTTGTTTTTTTTATCTTCTAGTATTTTGTTATGGATATTAGATAATGAATCTAAAAATACTTGTTGTATTTTGTTTGTAGCGATCATATGATTCCATTTAGCTAACTCATTTAATTTTTCAAATATTTTTGTATTTCTGTATGTTTCTAATATTTGACCAGTATTGCAATTAGGAAATTCAATACATGTTTTTACTAGATTTACAAATACGGGTAATCCGGTTATATGACAATCATTAAAGTGTTTTGTTGATGGAATCACTAATGCTAATTTTGGATTTTGTATTAAAAGTCCAATAAGAATTCGTATAGTAGTTTGTGCTATTGTTTTTTTTTCTTTATTTTTTTTTAAAATTTTATGTGTATGTACAACAATTAATTGTTTTAATATTTCTTGATCTGGAACACCAATTCTATTTCCTAGTTCTTTGAGTAGATACATTTTCATGATTTTTCCAGGAATTTTGTTAATGAGATTAATAACGTTTAAACCCCAATAAGATCGTTCATTGATAGAATTTAAATCTATATTTTCAAGTAATTGGTTAAACAAAAAATCTGATAAATTTTCTGCATTGTTAATACGATGTTCAAACATTTTTTTTCCTTCCTTCCTAATTATGGTATCAGGATCTTCTCCATGAGGTAAAAATATAAATTTTATATGTTTTCCATCAAAAATATAAGGTAAAGTTATGTTTAAAGTGCGCCAAGCAGCTTTTTTTCCTGCAACGTCGCCATCATAACAATATATAATAGTATTAGTAATACGAAATAATAGCTGTATTTGATAAGTAGTTATGGATGTTCCTAATGAAGCAATGGAATAATGAATGTTAAATTGAAATAATGTTATAACGTCAAAATATCCTTCTACTACTAATAATTTTTCAGGTTTTGGATTATGTTTCAAAGATTCAAATAAACCATATAAGTTTCTACTTTTTTGAAATATATGTGTTTCAGGAGAATTAATATATTTAGGAACAGTATTATTGAGTGATCTTCCTCCAAATCCAACTATTTTTCCAATTTTATTATGAATGGGGAAAGTTATTCTTCCACGTAAACGGTCGTATTTACACCCTTTATCGTTTATAATTAACATTCCAACGTCGATTAGTTCTTTAAAATTGCTAGTTTGAATTTTTTTTCCTATATTATTCCAATTTGTGCAAGAAAAACCAATTTTAAAGTATTGAATCATGAGTTTATTTATTCCACGATCCATCAAATATTTATATGCATGTTTTATGTTAAATATGTTTTCATGATATATATGAGATAATTTTTCTGTTAATAAGTACAAATTATTGCGTTTTTCATAGTCAAATTTTTGACAAAGATATCTTTTTTGATATGGTATTTTAAAACCATTAATAGTTGCTAGTTCTTCTATACTTTCTATAAATGTTAGTTTTTCATAATTTATTAAAAAATCAATAACGTTACCATGTGAATTACATCCAAAACAATAATAAAATTGTTTTTCGTAACTTACCGTGAATGATGGTGTATTTTCTTGGTGGAATGGGCAATGTGCATTATAATTTTTTCCACTTTTTTTAAGTGGTATTCGTGTTTTAATTATATCAACGATATTAGTATGATTTAATAGTTCATTGATAAAGTTTTTTGGAATTATTCCTTTCATATTAGTGAATTGTTTTATATATATTGACCGAACTTAAAATACAGATCGGTCAGTTGATTGTTTTAATAGGTGATAAGATTAATACATTCTGATTCGTTTTGCATTCTCTCTAGAAAGTTTTTTAGCTAAACGTTTTGTTGCAGATGCTTTTGCACGTTTTCGTTCAGTAGTAGGTTTTTCGTAAAATTCTCTTCTTCGAATTTCTGCTAAAATTCCAGCTTTTTCGCAAGATCGTTTAAATCTTCTTAGAGCTACATCAAAAGGTTCGTTTTCACGAACTTTAATTATTGGCATATATTTCCTTAATGATATTAAAAATAAATTTTATATGTTTCAAATTGTTGAAGTATGGTAATAGTTTTTGTTTTCACAAATATTAGTCTTTTACGTAAGATACTTATAGGTATTAACTTGTAACATTTATATTATAGAAACAATTTTTTTATTTGATAGTTAACTAGTATATATGTTATGTTTAGTTTTTTTATATAATTATATTGCAATATAATATAAAGATATTAGATATATTTATAAATTGTTATTATAGTGATAAATATTTATGCGTATATTAGGTATTGAAACTTCTTGTGATGATACTGGTATTGCGATATATGATGATGCTATGGGTATTCTATCTGATAAATTATATAATCAATCACATTTCCATAATTTTTATGGTGGAGTTGTTCCGGAGTTAGCGTCTCGAAAGCATATTGAAGTATTAGCAACATTAATTGAAACTATGTTTCAAGAATTTAATATTGATAAAAGTTCTATCGATGCTATTGCTTATACTGCAGGGCCCGGATTAGTAGGATCTTTATTAGTTGGTGCAACTTTAGCTACTTCGTTGGCTTTTTCTTTAAATATACCTACTATTTTGGTAAATCACATGGAAGGTCATTTATTAACTCCTATGTTGGAGTGTACAAGGATAAAATTTCCATTTGTAGGGTTATTAGCATCTGGTGGTCATACTCAATTGATTAATGCATATGATATTGGGAAATACGAGTTATTAGGTGAATCATTAGATGATGCTGTTGGTGAAGCTTTTGATAAAATAGCTAAATTATTAGGCCTAAATTACCCTGGAGGACCAAGCTTATCTAAATTAGCGCAATCAGGTATACCTGGATATTTCAAATTTCCAAGGCCTATAATACATCGAAAAGATTTAAATTTTAGTTTTTCTGGATTAAAAACATTTGTTTCAAATGTTATAAGGAAAGAAAAACTGAATTTTCAAATGCGGGCAAATATTGCAAAAGAATTTGAAAATGCAGTCACAGATGTTTTAGTTACAAAAAGTAAACAAGCTTTGAAAAAATTGAACTATACTACTTTAGTCGTGTCTGGAGGAGTCAGCGCAAATATAATATTACGACAGAAATTAAATAGTATGACTAAGTTGTTTCATAAAAAAGTTTTTTTTTCAAAACCAGAGTGGTGTACTGATAATGGTGTGATGATAGCATATGTAGGTATGTTACGATTTAAGAAATTTAAAAATTTTGATTTAAACATTGCTGTTTTTCCTAAATGGTCTCTTACTGACTTAAGAGTGGTATAAATATTTAAAATAATAATAAGGCAGAATAGATGTTTTATTTAGTTTGACTTTTTTTTTGTTTCTTGTATTAGTTATTAAAATTTTTATATATATTGTTATTTAGTCTTTTTATTATACTTGAGTTGTAATATATTTTTTTAAATCTTGAATAGTTAATATTGGAATATTATGTAATTTCGAAAATTGGATAATTTCAGACAATTTTGACATAGATCCATCTTTATTAGTTAATTCGCATAGTATTCCAGCAGGTTTAAATCCTGCTAAGGTGACTAATTCTATAGAAGCTTCTGTGTGCCCGGATCGTCCAAATATGCCATTTTTGTGTGCTTGCAATGGAAATACGTGTCCAGGTCGATTCAGATCCTGTGGTTTAGCATAGTCATTAATTGCTGCTCGAATAGTTGTTATTCTGTCTTTAGCAGATACCCCAGTTGACACTCCTTGAGCAGCTTCTATAGTAATAGTAAAATTAGTACCAAACTTGCTAGTGTTGTTTTTAACCATAAAAGGTAATTCTAGTTGTTTTCGTTTGGATTCTGTAATGCACAAACACACAATTCCACTTCCATAGCGAATAGTTAATGCCATTTGTTCTATAGTCATTGTTTCTGCTGGAAAGACTAAATCTCCTTCGTTTTCACGGTCAATATCATCTAGAATAATTACTCCATGTCCTAATTTAAGGGATTGAATTGCGTTTTTAACACGTTTGTATGGAGTGATAGAAAATAAAGATCTGTATGTTTCCATTTTTAACCTTTTTATATTAAAAATATTAGTATGAGTTAAAGTTAATCTATATTAAAATTTAATTAAGAACTGTATTATCGTGTATAGTAATATACTATGATATTTATTTAAAATAAATATTTCTAATATTTTTTGTTACAGAATCATTATAAATGATGATTAAGGAAAATATGATATTTTATACTGATATAATTTGTTGATGCGTATAAGGAATATTTTTATGAAAATATATTTAGTTGGAGGAGCTATTCGAAATAAATTACTACGAATTCCTGTTAAAGATAGAGATTGGGTGGTAATTGGAGCTACACCTGAAACATTATTAAATTTAAATTTTAAAAAAGTAGGAAAAGATTTTCCAGTATTTTTACATCCAGATAGTAAAGAAGAATATTCTTTAGCAAGAATAGACAAAAAATTCGGTTTAGGATATACAGGATTTAAAAGTAATTATTCTCAAACAGTAACTTTAAAAGAAGATTTAATACGAAGAGATTTAACAATTAATGCTATAGCTCAAGATCAAAATGGTAATTATATCGATTTTTTTAGTGGTTTACAAGATTTAAAAAATAGGATATTACGGCATGTATCATCTTCTTTTTGTGAAGATCCTCTGAGAATTCTCAGAGTAGCAAGATTTTCTGCAGCACTTAATCATTTTGGTTTTTGTATTGCACAAGAAACTATGCAGTTAATGATCGATATGGTAAAAAATAAAGAGTTATTATATTTGACTAAAGACAGAATTTGGAAAGAAACAGAAAAAGCTCTGATGACAAAAAATCCTCATGTTTATTTTCAAATTTTATATAATTGTAATGCTTTATCTATTGTATTTCCTGAAATTAATTTAGCATGCCAGTATGAATTATACAGAATTAATACATGTGGTCGACAAATTTATTTTAAATCTGATTTTTTTTTAGAACTTGCAAAAATTTCGAATTTGAATCATAAGATAGAAATTCAATTTGCTTATTTATGTAATATTATCTGTCAACTTACAGTATTTAATGTTAATCTATTTTCTATTCAAATTTGTGATGAAATTTCTAAAAATTTTATAAAAATTTTGTGTCAACGCTTTCGTATTCCATCTCATATAAGAAACTTGTCTATCGTTTTCTCTGGTTTTTTTAAATTTTTAAGTACTATTCAATTTCAATCTTCGAAAAAAATTATTTTATTTTTTAATAAAATAGATGCATGGAGAAAACCTGATAGGATAAAACAATTGTCTATATTACTTAATTTATATATATATAACACACATAACGAAAGAATACATGCATATTCAAGTGATTTTTTAGAAAGCGTTTTTGGTATTTCTAAAAAAATTTCAATTAAACCTATTCTAAATTCAGGTTTTTTAGGTATCGCAATAAAAAATGAATTGGTTCGTTTAAGAGTGATTGCTGTTGATACATGGAGAAAAAGTTTAGGAAAAGATTTTAGTGGTAAAAAAATACATAAATTATAATAGATAACATGAACCGATAAATGATAAATGGTATAAAAGAACCAGTACTGACTATTTTTAAACATTTTCGTATACACAGTTTAGATGTAATAAAAGCAGATAAAAAACCTATTATTAAAAGACACATATTACAATGAGATATAGTTGAAACGTCATGAATTATGTCTAATATCATTGCTCCGAAAAAAATAGGAACAGATATAATAAAAGAAAAATATGTAGCTACGCGTTGATTAAGACCTATTAAAATTCCTATAGAAATAGTAGAACAAGATCTAGAAAATCCAGGAAATAATGCTAAACATTGAAAACATCCTATAGTAAATGATTTAATTAAGTTTATATGTGTGTTTTTATTTTTAATTCTGGTTTTGAGTATTTCGGATAACATTAACAATGTGGAACCACATATTATAGATAATAATATATTTTTAGGATTAAATATAAATTGCATATATTTATGAGAATATAGTCCTAGCAATGCAATTGGAAATATGCTAAGCAGTATATGGTAATATGATAGATGATTATTATAAGTATATTTTTTTTTAATTTTTAATAGAGAGTAGAGTAATGTAATAAATGTGTTTTTGAAATGTAATAATATAGATAATGATGTACCTAATTGCATAAACAAATTTAATGTTTTTGCTTCATTAGCTTCTATTTTAAATATTTTAGAAAAAATCATAATGTGACAAGTAGATGAAATAGGAAAGAATTCTGTAATACCTTCAATAATTCCTAATATTATAGTTATAATAATGTAATACATGTTAAACATATGTACATTCATGTTGTGATATAGAATAAAATTTTGATGAAAGTTAATTAATTAAAATAGGCAAAACGGATGGATGATATACCGTTTTACCTATAAAAATTATTTTTTTATAGAAAAAATTATGTCCTTACCTGCAATAACTTGACCTGATTTTTTGTTTATTTCGTTAAAATTTTCTATGTTAGATATAACTATAGGTGTTATTATAGATTTTGCTGTTTTTTTTAATAAAAATAAATCAAGACCAATAATTGGATCGCCTATTTTTACAGTTTGGTTTTCTTGAGCAAGTTTTTTGAATCCAACACCATTTAATTGAATTGTATCTATTCCGAAATGTACAAATAGTTCAACGTCGTTTTCATTTGATTTGATTGAAAAAGCATGTAATGTTTTGAATATTTTTCCAATAATTCCATTAATAGGGGATAATATAATGCTACTATTCGGTGCAATAGCTATTCCATCTCCTACTATTTTTTTTGAAAATACGACATCTGGAACTTTTTCAAGACTAACTATATCTCCTGATAATGGAGCAAAAATATTTATTTTATTATTTGATATAATATTTTTACTTTTAAAAAAATTGGAAAATAAATTCATATTTTGTCCTGTTAATAATTTTTATTAACTATTTTTAATAAATTCGTTAATAATATTTATTATTTCTTCTGACGTTGGTTTAGATAGAACGTTTTTTGCTAGATGTATAGCTTCTGAAAAATTTGTTGTTCGAATTATTTTTTTCACTCTTGGAATAGTTGGTGCACTCATGCTAAATTCATCTAAACCCATTCCGAGTAATAGTGCAGTAGCTTTCTCATCTCCAGCCAGTTCTCCACACATACCTGTCCATTTTCCAGCATCTCGGGAAGCATTGATAACTTTTTGAATTAAGTTTAATACAGAAGGACTCATTGGATTATATAGATTAGAAATCAAGTCATTACCTCTATCTACAGCTAGCGTATACTGCGTTAAATCGTTACTTCCAATACTAAAAAAATCTACTTCTTTTGCTAAGTGATGAGCTATTATAGCAGATGCTGGAGTTTCTATCATAATTCCTATTTCTATTTTTGAATTAAATTGTATTTTTTTATTTTTTAATATGATTTTTAATTTTTTTAGTTCTTCTTTTAAACTTCGTACTTCTTCTACAGAAATGATCATAGGAAACATTATTTTTAATTTTCCGAAAGCAGAAGCTCGTAATATTGCAGTTAACTGAGCGTGTAAGATTTCTTTTTTATCCATTGCTATTCGAATAGCTCTCCAACCTAAAAAAGGATTGTCTTCTTTAGGAACCTTCATATATGACAGATTTTTATCACCTCCTATATCCATTGTTCTAATTATTACGGATTTTCCTTTCATTTTTTCTGCTACTATTTTATATGCTCTGAATTGTTCTTCTTCGGTAGGGAAAGAATTGCGATTCATAAATAAAAATTCTGTTCGGTATAGCCCGATACATTCAGCACCGTATTTCTGGGCATTAACTACATCATTAATAGTTCCTATATTTGCTCCAATTTTTATTTTATGTCCATCTATTGTAGTTGCACATAAATATTTTAATTGTGTTAAATTATTTTTTTCTAGTTCGTATTTTTTTTTTAATTTTTTGATTTTTTGTATTTGAGATGGTTTTGGATTGATAAATATAGCATTATTTATGCCATCTAATATTAAGAAATCGTTATTATTTACTTTTTTGGTTATGTTTCCAGTTCCAACTATTGCAGGTATTTCTAGAGAACGAGCCATAATAGAAGTATGTGATGTTTGTCCACCTAAGTCTGTAATAAATCCTAATACTTTATTTAATTTTATTTGAGCAGTTTCTGAGGGAGTTAAATCTTTGGCTATTAAAATAACTGGATTTTTAATATGATCGAGATCGATAATATTTAAATTAAGTATATTTCTAATTAATCTGTTTCCGATATCTCTAATGTCGATTGCTCTATTTCGTAAATATTCATCGTTTAATTGCTCTAATATTTTAGCTTGTTTTTCTATAACAGTTTGAGTTGCATATTCTGCTGATAATCGTTTTTTTTGAATGAGAAATAATATGTTTTCTTCCAATTCTTCATCTTCTACCAACATAATATGTCCTTCAAAAATATCTTCTTTACCATTTTTAAAATTTTTAGCTACTTGTAGTTTTATAATTTGAAGTTGATCAATAGTTTTAGATTTACCATGGATGAATTTTTTAATTTCTTGTTTTACTTCATCATGTTGAATTGCATTTTGATTAATAATAATTTTTTCTTCTACGAGTAGTAATGCATTTCCAAAAGCAATACCTGGAGATACTAAAATACCTGAAATCATAATATTACCCTTAACATCACAATATGTTATATTTTTATGATAGTAATTTGTTGGTCTCAGGTAACATTATATTAATTAGTATATATTATCCGGAAGTAACGTTATACTTCCGGTAAAATTGTACTTTGAATAATATTTAATATTTTAAGACACAAATTTTTTTATTTAAGTGTTTTTATAAATTTTTCTAAATTTTCTACTGCTATTTTTTCATCCTTACCATTGGCAGAAATAGTTATTAAACTGTTTTTTACTAAACCGAGTGTTTGGAGTTTAAATAAACTTTTTGCATTTACAGATTTTCCATTAGAAATGATATTAATTTCTGAAACAAATTTTTTTGCTTCTTTTACTAAAAGTGCAGCAGGACGAGTATGTAATCCATGAGGATTAGTAATAACAATTTCTTTTTGAAACATTGTTGTTCTCCCTAATTTTATTTTAAATTACTTAAATAAAATTAGTATATAATATTCTAAAATATTTATGACTTTAATTTAATTAAAGTTAGTGTAATACATTATAAAAGTAGTATTATTTTTAAATTTATATTTAATATGTAATATTAAGTTTGTTGATAAGTCACTTATTATATGAATTTTAATTAATATGCAATAAGTATGTGTTTTTACAGTAATGTAGTTTTAAACAAAAAAATTATTTTTTGCAATGAAATTTTATTAATGTGATTTAGAGATTTGAAGATAGTGTCTTTTTTAATATTTTTCCCAAAAAAAAAGAGAATAAAAACTATGTATTTTTTGGAAGAATTTGTTTTTAGTAATTTTGATGCACAATAGTGCTATTTTAGATAATATTCTTACTTAACTTACTTTCTTTTTTGTCTTTTTGTGTAGTCAATATAGATTTTTAATTAAATATAGTAATTATTATATTAATTACGTTTAAATAAAAGTATTTGGATATAAATGTATATATTATTTTTTATATTTTATAAATTTTATAGTGATATTTTTAAGCATTGGATGGTTATTACAGTACGTTTATTTATAATAAGTGTTAATAAATGTAAATGTGTTTTTATTTTTTGTAAATTAAAAATTTTTTATAATAGTTGATATATTTAATATTTAATATATATATTTTAGTTTTTTTTAATCTTTATACTATTAGTTGTATGCATTTCAAATTTTTAGGATTATCAAATTATTTATCCAATATATACTTTTCAAGCATTTTACATTATATATTATTCCGATATATTGATTTTTTATTTCTTTGAATATCGTTTTTAATTTTATAGTAAATTCTACAATTTTAAGAGATATCTGATGTTTAATGGATTTCGATATTTAAGATTATTGATAATTTTATTTTTTTAATTATAGTGGTTAATGATAAAGAGATTTTTTATATTTTTTATTTTTTGTAATTTTAGTATTATTAATATTTTTATTTTAAGGATGATAGTTTGTATATTAATGTCATCGTTACATGATATGTAATTTTATTGTTAATGTGATTAAATTAGTTTTACATTAATAAAGTCAATATTAAATGTTTATTTTGAGTTAAATTATTTAGACATGTATGTAATGATATGTAAAAATTTCTTAAAAATAATCATTTTTTTGATTTAATGTATAAATTTTGCTTTTAAAAGTTATTTTGTGTAATAAAGTTAGTTTTAAATGGTTTTTTGATTCAATAAATTGGTATTGTATGATATTTATAAAAAATTATATATTAAAGTTGCAAGAAAAAATTCGTTATTATGAATACTTGTATCATTCTCTTGGTTCTCCAGAAATTTCTGATAATAGATATGATTTTTTAATCAAAAAATTGCATTATTTAGAAAATAAATATAAGCATCTTTTAACTGCAAATAGTTCTCCCACGCAGATGATAGGATCTCCTGGAATCATCGGATTTAAAAAACACAAACATATTACTCCTATGCTATCGTTAAATCATGTGTTTAACTATAGTGATTTTTTAAACTTTTATAAAAACATTAAAATTTCTTTAAAAGAAAAAAAAGTTTTTTTTTGTTGTGAACTAAAAATTGATGGTTTAGCTTTAAATTTAGTATATAGGAAAGGAATATTAATACAAGCTATGACTAGAGGTGATGGTATTGCAGGAGAAGATGTTACTGATAATGTTCGTGTAATTTCTTCTATTCCTAATAAGTTAAATGGAATAAACATACCTAAAAAATTAGAAGTTAGGGGAGAAATTTTTATGTTAAAAAATGATTTAATGCGATTAAATGGTAGTGTAATGAATAATTGCAAAAAAATATTTTCTAACACTAGGAATGCCGCTTCTGGGTTGTTACGTCAAAAAAATTTAAATAATGTTGCAATGCAAAATTTGATGTTCTGTTGTTATGGATATGGTTATTATCCTAGGTATACTAATCTTTTTAGTCATTATGATAGATTAAAACAATTGAATCTTTGGGGATTACCTATTAGTGGATATAATTCTATACTTCATTCTAGCTATGATATTTTATGTTTTTATAAAAAAATTAATAGTATGCGACAATTTTTAAATTTTAATATTGATGGAATAGTTATAAAAGTAAATTCTATTATTTTGCAAAATAAATTAGGTTGTACTAATAAAGCTCCTAGATGGGCTATGGCATTTAAGTTTGTTGATCAGGAGAAGTTGTCTAAAGTTATAGGAATCATGTATTGCGTAGGCAGAACGGGAGCTATCACTCCAGTTGCTAAGATTAATCCTATTTTTATTTCTGGTGTAACTATAAAGAAAGTTTCTTTATATAATTTTAATGAAATTAAAAAATTAGATTTACATATAGGTGATATTGTTACAATAAAACGTTCTGGAGATGTAATTCCTAAGATAATTAGTGTTGTTAAAGATTATCGTTCTAAAAATATAAAAAAAATAGTATTTCCACATTTATGTCCAGTATGCAAGTCTATTCTTAAATTAAATACAAAGTATACTAAAGTATATTGCACAGGAGGTTTAAAATGTAAAGGAAGACTTAAAAAATTATTATATTATTTTTGTTCTAAAAATGGATTAAATATTCATGGACTAGGTTATAAAATTATTAGTCAATTAGTGGATAGAAATTATATAAAAAATTTTTTTGATTTTTTTAACCTTGATTTTGATTTATTATCTAGTTTAGAAGATATTGGAAAAAAAACTACAATTAACATTATTAATTCTATTAATCAATCTAAGAATGTTATTCTATCTAAATTTTTATGTGCTTTAGGGATTAAAGAAATAGGATCAATTAAATCTAATATTATTGCTAAACATTTTTTATCCTTGGAAAATTTAATGAATACTACGTTACAAGAATTAGTTTTATTAAAAGGTATTGGATTTAGTTCTGCATGTAGTCTATTTGATTTTATCAATATAAAATATAATCAGGATATTATTTTTAACTTATCGAATAGTTTAAATATATCTTCAAATCATGTTCAATATAATAATACGGTAAAGAAATTAAATCCATTTTTTAAGAAAAAAATTGTTATTAGTGGTACATTGAATAAGTTCTCGCGTATTGAAATTAAAGGTATTATAAGTCAGTTAGAAGGACGTGTTATGTCTGACGTGTCAAAAAATACAGATTATATTGTAGTCGGAAAAAATCCAGGATACAAATTTGTTAAGTCTAAAATATTAAAAATAAAAGTTATATTAGAACAGGATTTCTTAAAAATAATTCAAGATTTTTTGTGAAGTTAAGTTATATTTTGGGTCGTGCAGGATTTGAACCTGCGACCAATTGATTAAAAGTCAACTGCTCTACCAACTGAGCTAACGACCCTGTATTTTAATAAATGGGTGATGACGGAATCGAACCGCCGACCTCCTCCGTGTAAAGGAGATGCTCTACCAACTGAGCTAATCACCCTTTATTTCTATTGTAAAGAATAGAAATATAGAGTCAATCTTTTTTTTATAAAAATTTGTTATTTATTTTTTTTGCTAAAATATTTGAATTAAAATTGAGGATAATATGTTAGTTACGACAAGATTTGCTCCAAGTCCTACAGGTTGTTTGCATATTGGAGGTGTTCGTACTGCATTATATGCATGGTTATTTGCTAAAAGTAAACAAGGTAAGTTTATATTACGAATTGAAGATACAGATTTTAAACGTTTTAAAAAAGATTCAATTTTAGAAATTATAAATAACTTGAAATGGTTAGGTTTGCATTGGGATGAAGGACCTTATTTTCAAAGTGATAAAATTGAATATTATAAAGATATTGTTAATTCTATGATTCAATTAGGATTAGCCTATAAATGTTATTGTACCAGTGATAGATTAATTGCTTTAAGAAAAAGTCAACTGTTAATTGGTAAAAAGCCTAAATACGATCGTAAATGTAGGAATCTTATTAATAATGGTAAGAATGGTGTTAGTTATGTAGTGCGATTTCGAAATCCTATACATGGTAAAGTATCGTTTATTGATGTAATTAGAGGGAATATATTGTTCGACAACAATGAACTAGATGATGTAATTATTCAAAGAACTAATGGTTTTCCTACATATAATTTTTGTTCAGTAATAGATGATCGTGATATGAATATTACTCATGTGATCAGAGGAGAGGATCATATTAATAACACTCCACGTCAGATTAACATCTTAAAAGCATTAGGTGCACGCATTCCTATCTATGCTCATACATCAATGATATTAGACGTGAATGGGAATAAGCTTTCAAAAAGAAATGAAGTAGCAAGTATATCGGAATATAGATTACAGGGCTATTTGCCGGAAGCGTTATTGAATTATATAGTACGATTAGGATGGTCGCATGGAAATCAAGAAATATTTAGTGTGAATGACATGATAAAATTATTTACCTTAAGCAGAATTAATAAATCTCCTAGTCGTGTTGATGTAAATAAATTATTGTGGTTAAATCGATTTTATATAAAAAATTTGCCTGGAAGTTCTATTGAAAAACATCTCCAATATCAATTTAAAAGAAAAAACATCAACTATTTAAATGGTCCAAATTTAATTACATTAATCGAATTAGTTGGTTCTCGTTATAATACTTTACAAGACATGGTTACTTTTTCTCATTATTTTTATAGTAATTATGTTATGTTTAATATTGATGCAGCTAAAAAGTATTTAGTAAAGACCTCTATTGTTATTTTAGAACATATATATAAAAAAATTTTAAATCTTAAAATGTGGAACTTAAAAGAATTATCAATTATTATGAATTCATCAGCGTTGGAATTAAAAATGACTTCTAAAATAGTTTCTATGCCTGTTCGTATCGCTATAACTGGTGATACTATTTCACCTAGTGTACACGTTGTTATATATGGAGTAGGAAAATTAAGATCATTATTAAGAATTAAAGCTGCGTTATCATATATTAGTAATAATTAGTATAGAGGAGTTGATTTTTTTTGAAAATGAATCTTATAAGATATTTTATATAATATAATTTAAGGTTTGTTATTATGTAATTTTAGAGTGAATTGTAACATGTTATTATTATTTTGAAGTAATAGTATGTTCTAAGTTATATGTTTGTTTGTATTGTATAAAGGGGTTATAGCTTAATTGGGAGAGCGTTTGCATGGCATGCAAAAAATAGCGGTTCGATTCCGCTTAACTCCACAATATAATGCATTTTTTATTTTTTAAATTTTTTTATTAATTAAATTTTATAAAATATTTTTTGAATTATTATTCAGTTTTAATAATTTATATAGTAATGAAAATTTTAAAGAGATAATTATTAGTAATGTTATAAAATAAAAAGTGTTTTTTTTGTTACAAAACTATACAATGCTTTTTGTTATAATATTATATAATTTTTTTTTTGAATAATATAGTTTTGAATTTTATACTATTTAAACAATTTATGATATGCGTATATATTACAATGGTGCTAAAGTGCTAATATTTATTATTGGAATTATTTACTGCTAATATATTAAATGTTAGGTTTTAAAACATTTAATATATTAGTGACATTTAATAATAATTAAATACTAAACTGGTAAATTCATGATGTCTTGATAACTAGATATTAGTTTATCTCGAACTTGAATTATTGTTTCTGTTGATATTAAATTTTTTTGAAAATTAATTAAAACATCGTTTAAAGTCATAGGTTGATCTTTATTTAGTTCGATATTTTTAGACTGATTATCTGTTTCTTTGTGATTAAAATTAAGTAAATCCCATGCATTTTTCATTTGGTCTGTAAATTGTTGAGATATTTTATCTTTAGCTTCATTTAAATCCATTAAAGTTCCAAGTGAATTTAATATATTAATACTGCTTTGTATAGTATCAGTAAACATGTTATTTTCTCAAAAAGTAATAAAAATATAATAAATATTACCACAAGTTTAGATAGGAGAAAATGTTTTACTGCGCTTTTTATTCATTTTTTTATAAAAGTAATATTATTAGCAATTATTTTGTGCAATAAGTATATGGTGTCAATACTATAACTATAAATTATATATAATTTTTTAAAGGAATAGTTTATGAATTTTGGTTTTAAAAATAATTCTCATTTAAAAGATAAAAATAAACGGTATTATTTTCCTTTTTTTTCATTAAATTTTCGTGTTACTTTCATATTATTATTAACATTATTAATAATAATATTTTTTACATTTTTTTTTAGATCTTCGAATTATCATGTACTTTATAATAATTTATCTAATGAAGATGAGCGATCAATTGTTTCTCAATTGATACATATGAATGTTCCATTTAAGTTTAATGATAATCATAGTGCATTATTAGTTCCAGAGAATAGTTTGCAAGAAGTTCGAATTAATTTGTCTGAACAAGGATTGCCTAAAAAAAACAATGTAGGATTTGAGTTACTAGATCAAGAAAAATTTGGTATTAGTCAATTCAATGAACAAATAAATTATCAAAGGGCGTTAGAAGGAGAGTTATCTAGAACTATACAACAACTGAATAATATTAAGACAGCTAGGGTACATATAGCTTTACCAAAACCTTCTTTGTTTATTCAAGATAAAAAATCCCCGTCTGCTTCCGTCATTTTAGAAATTAAGGAAGATTCAAATATTAGTTCCAATCAAATTAATGCAATTTTACATATGGTATCTGGAAGTATATCTGGACTGTCTATTGATAATATTACTATTATTGATCAAAAAGGAAGATTGTTAAACAATCATGATTTTTTTGATAATAATATTGATGATGTTAAATTAAAATATTCTGATGTAGTTGAGGAGCACTATAAGCAAAGAATAGAAAATATTTTAATTCCTTTGGTAGGTTTAAATAATGTGCATGCTCAAGTTACAGCTCAAATAAATTTTGACAAAAGGGATAGAACGGAAGAAAAATATAAACCAAATTATAACAATAATAGTAAATCTATTCGATCCCATCAAAACGATAGTAATGTAGAATTAAATGAAAAATACGTGAATGACTCTGTTTCTCCTAATTCTTCTTTAAATAAATCGTCTTCTAATTTTGATAGTACGCGTGGTTTTTCATCTAAAGAAACGTCATTGAATAATTTAGTTAACAAACGTATTAATAATTCGTCAGAATTACCAAAATCTAGTACTAATCAAAATTATGTTATTAATTATGAATTAGATCGTACTATCTTGCATAGTAAATTACAAATAGGTGATGTGACACGATTATCAGCTGCTGTTGTAATAAATTATATTCGTGATAAAAATGGAGATTTAGTGTCTTTAAGTCCTTATCAAATAAATAAAATTGAGAATTTAATTCGAGCAGCAATCGGTTTTTCTTCAGAAAGAGGAGATGCTATTTCTGTAGTAAGTTCTTTATTTATCAAACCTCCAGTTCATATATATCAAGATATTTCTTTTTGGAATAGGCCTTTATTTCTTAATGAGATATTTCAATATGGTATTATTGTAGTTTTATTGATAGTTTTATATTGTTTGTATAAAGTTTTTTTTACTAAAAAAATATTGCAAAAAAATAAATTCAAAGATGATTTTTCACAATCTACATCAAAAAATAGTGATGTGAAAAGACAAAATATGACTACAACACATTTACAAAATGTGTCTTCAGAAATAGGTTTCAGTAATTTATCTAAAAGTGATTCACATGTGGTAGCTATGATTATTCGAAAATGGATGAATAGTGGTGATGAAAATGACTAATTTAGATGGTGTTAAAAAAAGTGCTATTTTATTAATTACAATTGGTTTAGATCAAGCTACTAAGGTATTACAGGAGTTATCATTTTCAGAGATTCAGGATCTTATCAAATGTATGTTAAATTTAAAAAAAGTTCCTCGTACTATTGTTGATCAGGTAATATCTGATTTCAATAGTAATTTTTCCACAAATGATTTTTCTACGGTTAATACAAACTATATTATTGCTTTATCTAAAAAAGTGTTAGGTGATAAAGATGCAAAAATTTTATTAAGTGAAATTAAAGATAAAGAAAATATTATGTATAGTATTCAACAATTGAATATCATGCGTCCTTCAAATATTGCTAATTTAATAAAACGTGAACATCCGCAAATTATTACGACAATATTGGTTTATCTTAATCCAAATCAAGCAGCAGCTATTTTATCTTGTTTAGAAGAGAAATTAAGTTTAGACGTAATTTTAAGAATTTCTCAGTTTACTGGTTTAAAAAAATCAGGAGAAAATGAATTTATCAAAATTATTAATTATATATTAGAAGAAAACAAAAAAATTATATCTAATAAAGATGGAATTGCTACTATTATAGAATTATTGAGGTCTATGACGTATGATCAAGAACAGAAAATTATAAGTAAAATTGAAAAATCTAATCAAAAATTAGCAAATATTATTAAGTTAAAAATGTTTGTTTTTGAAGATATTATACATCTGGATGATCTTCAAATTCAACGTATGATTCAAGAAACTACACTAGATGAATTGTCAATTGCTATAGTGACGTCCAGTGAATTATTAAAAGAAAAAATTTTAAAAAATATGTCTAAAGATGATTCTGATTATTTAAGAACTTATTTTATTGAAAAACCCTCTGTGTCAATAGATATTATTAAAGAAAAGCAAACTAATTTGTTAAATATTGTAACAAAGTTCTTTAAATGATATTGAGTTAACTTTTAGTTATAATATAGGAATATTTATGTATCGATTTGTATCAAAAATGACTTGGAAAAAATGGTATCCAGAAGAAATAGAAAAAAACGATGGTAATAAATTAGACAGTGCACGTATAATGTCTGAAAAGCGCGATAAACTAACAAAAGAAATACATGATAAAAATAGTTATTCTGTTGTTAATAAAGACACAAACATTTGTATAAATGATGGAAACGAACATAACTATGAAACAGGATTTTGTAAAGGAGAAAAAGAAGGGTTTTCTGTAGGATTTGATAAAGCATTATTAGAATTTAATAAAAAAAGTGATTGTATATTAGTTCAAATGAATACATTTTTATCAAATTTTGAACAGTCATTAATAGCATTAGATGATGTTATATCTTCTCGTTTAGTATATTTAGTATTGAATATTTCCAAAAAAGTTATAGAAAATACTTTATTTTCAGATGATAAACAACTACTAAAAAAAATTAAGATGATACTTAAAAACGAACAAATGGTTTTTAAAAAACCGAAAATATTGATTAATCCTCAGGATAAAAAAATAGTTGAAAATCATTTTGGAGAAGTTTTTTTAAAGTATGGATGGACAGTGTTATTGGACAAAAAAATATCTAGAGGAGGATGCACAGTATTTTTAGGAGATACTATTTTGGATTCCACTGTTGTTGGACGTTGGAGTGAATTATGTAGATTAATTTTAAAAAAGGAAGGGTGATGATTTTACGAACAGAAAAATGGATTCAAAAATTATTAGTTCTTGAACAAGAAATAATTAATTTTCCAAGTATAATTAATTATGGACGTTTGGTAGGATTCAATGGATCAATTTTAGAAGTAAGTGGATTACAATTGTCTGTTGGATCTATTTGTTATATAGGAAAAACTCTAGAAGTTAACAGTATAGACGAAATAGAAGCTGAAGTAGTTGGATTTAAAAATGGGATACTATTTTTAATGCCATTAAGCAATATAGATAGTGTTGTTCCAGGTTCTCGAGTAAGACCAAAAATGTCGAATGGGATGTATTATGTTGTTAACAAATTACCGATTTGTGAAGAACTTTTAGGTCGAGTTCTAGATAGTACTGGAAAACCGTTGGATGATTTAAAAGAAATTAATAAAAAATATCAAAAAACATTATCTTATTCTGTTATTAATCCTTTACATCGACATCCTATTACAGATGTATTAGATACTGGAATTCGTACAATTAATGCATTATTAACGATTGGAAGAGGACAAAGAATTGGATTATTTTCTAGTTCTGGATTAGGAAAAAGTGTATTGTTGGGAATGATGACTAAATACACTGGAGCTGATGTAGTTATATTAGGATTAATAGGAGAACGTGGTCGAGAAGTAAAAGAATTCATTGAAACTATTTTGACTAAAGAAGCATTGAAAAAATCGGTAATTATTGCATCTCCTGCTGAGTTTTCTCCTTTATTACAGGTACAAGGAGCTAACTATGCCGTTCGTATTGCTGAATATTTTCGAGATAAAAATTATCATGTATTATTGATAATGGATTCTTTAACTCGTTATGCTATGGCTCATCGAGAAATAGCTTTGTCTATAGGAGAATTACCAGCTACAAAAGGTTACCCTCCATCTGTATTTTCTAAAATATCTTCTTTGATAGAGAGAGCAGGAAATGGAAGAAAAAAAAGTAGTTCTATTACAGCTTTTTACACAGTATTAACAGAAGAAGAAGATGCATACGATCCTATTTCAAATTCTGCTAGGTCTATTTTAGATGGACATATTATATTATCTCGAGAATATGCTGAATCTGGTCATTATCCTGCTATTGACATTGAAGCTTCTATTAGTAGAGTTATGTCGAATATTGTGGATACTATACATGATTCTAAAGCTCGTCATTTTAAAAAATTAATATCTTGTTATCAACGTAATCAAGATCTAATTAATGTAGGAGCGTACGTTGCAGGCACTAATTCAGAATTAGATATGGCATTGGATTTATTACCTAAATTAAAAAAATTTTTACAACAAGGTATGCATGAAAAAAGTACTTTTATTGAATCTAAAAAAGATTTGTATGCGCTTTTTAATTAAATGAAAATTGTGAGAATATATGTTTAAAAATAAAAAATCTATTAGTTTATTAGAAACACTTGATAAAAAAAAAATCAACAACTATCACTAATTTTAAAAACAATTATTTTAAATAAACATAAGATTCAAGAACAAATTGATTTATTGTTAAAATATCAAAATGAATATTTGGTGAAATTAAATAGCCAAATTACTTGTGGAATTTTTGGTTTTGAATTAAAAAATTATGATTTTTTTATTTCTTCTTTAATAAAAGGAGTTAGAAAACAAAAAAGAGCTATGATTCAATATGAACAACAATATCACAAATATTTTACTTTATGGGAAAAACATCAATATAAATTAAAAATGTGGAAAACTATTGTTTTAAAATTATTAAAGCATGATCTTCGAATGATGAAATTAGAAGAACAAATACAGACTGATGAATATGTTCAAAAATCCTTTTTAACAAAAAAGTAAACTATGTTTTGATTATTTAAAAAATTATATTTTTTGTGATGTTAGATTTATGATATAAAAATGAACATGATCTTCGATAATTAAATTTTAAACATATTTCGAGCTTTATTTCTAAAAATATTCAATGAAACTTTTTTTATGAAAATTATGTAAAAATATATCGTAAAGAATAAAAATACGACTAATATTTGTATTATCATATTAATAAGTAAAATTAAATATAGATTAAGCAGTTTTAGGTATTAATAATATATTTTTTAGTGATGTTTATTTTTAGTTTTTTTATTTTTATAAAGATAATTTATAATATTTTAAGCATATAGAATGATGCATTTCATTAGAAGAATTATTTACTAACTTATAAATTCTAAGCGGAAATATTAAAAGATATATTAATTATTTGTATAATAAGATAAGAAAATTGAGATATAATATATATTAACTATAATTAATTTTGTTGGTTTTATTATTTGTTTTAAAAATTTAAACGTTATGTATTTTAGTTATTTTTTGTATTTAAAAAATATGTTACAAAAAAGATATTAATATCATGATTAATTCTATTTAGAAAATCTATGCGTATAACTTTTTTTATAAATTTATATTGTATAAGTTATATTGCAATGAAAAAATTGTTTTTCTTTACGATCAAGATATGATCTGAATTTAAAAAATTGAACCAAATATATTTATAAAGAATTATTACTGTTTTTTAAGAACAAAAATGATAGTCTTTTTTAAATTTAAAATATTTTTAAGTTTTTTATATTTATATGATTAACGATTAGTAATGATAATATTACTACAGTTAAATTTAATTTCTAATAATAGTATTTTAAGAAAAATTTTGAAATTTGCAAGCTCTAATTTACGAAGTTCTGTCTGTAGATTTAAAATTAAATTTGAAGATATTATTATTCGAAATTTGAATTTAAAAAAAATTATTAATATTTATATTTAATAAATATAGTATTGTAAAATTTGTCTTTTGAACTAGCTTATTTTTAGTACTACATGTAATAGTCTTTTTTAGTTTAAGATCAAATTGATACTTTATAATGATAATATATTTTTTAAATTAGTATTTATTCCTTAGGGTATATTAATGATAAATAATGTTATTTTAAAAGTTAAAAAAGATGATATAAGTAATGAAATCCAAAAGATCAAAAAAATTTGTATTTACAATTCAAATATAGATTATTATACAATGCATCAAACTAAGAAATCATTAATAATCATTTTTGATCTTTTTTCTAAGCAAGTGTCTTCAGCTTTATTTGATGTTATTAATATTGAATGTAGTCTTGAGTTAGATAATATTCGATTAGAGAGATACAATGAATGTAAAAATAATTTTTTAAGTTCTAGGTTTTCAAGTTATTTTCAAATTTTTCCATCTTTGGAAACAGGAATGATTAGTTTATCTAATAACATCATACCATCAATTATAGATATTGTATTTGGAGGTCAAAATATAGATGAAACGTTTAGAAATGATACTGATCAATTAACTATGTCTGAAATAAACATTATGAATAAAATGTTACATATGATTGAAACTATATACAGTGTTTCCTGGAAAAATAAGTATAATATAGATCTTAAGTTCTCTAATTTTCAATTAATTAAAAAATCTAGTTTTAAACATATATGTGATAATAATGATATTTTTTTATTTACTATTTTTAAATTACATTTTGGTAGTATATTAGGATATTTAAATATTTGTTTTCCGTTTGCTATAATTAAGAAATATAAAGAAAAATTAGTAAATACATATAAAAAAAATCATGTAACAAAAAAAAAAATAGATCAGATATCATTGCCAATGTTATATGATATGGAAATACATTTAGATGTTAAATTAGTTAATTTTTCATTGTTATTATCTCATATTTTGAAACTTAAGATTGGTGATATTATTCCTATAAATACTCCAGAAGATATTATGGCGTGTTCTTATGATGTTCCTATATTAGTAGGAAAATATAAAATGTATAAAAAAAAACATGCTTTTTTTGTAAAAGATTTTTTAAATTTAAAATAAAATAATTAGGATATCATTAATGAATGACATAAAAAATGTAGTTGAAAATAAAAATAGTGATAGCATAGATAAATTTAAAACAAACTTAGATAAAAAAAAAATAAAAAAAGATGACAGGATAATTTCTTCCAAGCCATTCATACAAGAATCAAATAATATAAATTTTGTTATAGATATTCCAGTTAATGTTACAGTTGAATTAGGAAATATTAAACTAAAAGTTAGAGATATTTTGAACTTAAATAAAGATTCTATATTAACTCTAGATAAATATTCAGGTGAACCATTAAACATATTAGCAAATCAATTTGTTATTGCAAAAGGAGAATTAGTAATTGTAGAAGAAAAATATGGTATTAGAATTACTGATATAATTGATACTTCAAATAATTTAAATAATGTGAATTAATTATTAAAATTATGAAATAAAGTTTGTAGGTACTGTTTGTACTTGGTTTAATAGAAATAATATATTTAAAAATTGTAATGCCATTTTTCAAAGTGATTAGTATTTCTATTTCTAATTTGAATATTTAAAAAAATACTTATCATAAAAATAATGGTGAATAATTTATTAATAGATATTATAAGAAATATCAATTGTATTTCATGAAAGCACTATTGTTTTAGATTTAAAAGAAACTATATTGGATGGAAATTACCTCAAACAATATTTCTCTCTTTTTTTTTTTTTTTTTTTTTTTTTTCGTTTATTTTTAAGTATTTTATCTTTTTAACAAGATCAATAATTAAAAAAATAAATATTGTATTTAATTATGTAAATTATTGATATTTGATGAAAATATTTAATCATTGATATTAGTCAATTGAGGATTTCTATGTTCAAAAAATATTTTTTTTTTTTTTTTTTTTTTTTTTTTTTTTGGGAATTATTACCTATTTAAAAAGATAAACAACTATTATATAAAACCACTACTATTTGTTAATAATACAATAAAGAGGTTGACTAAACGTTTTTGGAATAAAAAATATGATGTATAAAACAATATCATTATTTTTACTGTTATTATTGTGTCCTATGGTATATTCAGAAACCTCTACTTTATCTAGTTATTCGTTGTTGCATGGAAAGGAAAATTGGTCTTTATCGTTGCAAACATTGGTATTTATTACATCTTTAACGTTTATTTCACCTGTGTTATTAATGATGACTAGTTTTTCTAGAATTATTATTGTATTTAGTTTATTACGCAATGCTTTAGGAACGCCTTATTCACCTCCAAATCAAATTTTATTAGGCTTATCTCTTTTTTTAACTTTTTTTATTATGGCTCCTGTATTTGATAAAATTTATCAAGATGCATATTTACCATTTAGTGAAGACAAAATTAATATAGATACAGCTATTACACAAGGTATGAAACCATTACATCAGTTCATGATTCAGCAAACTCGTGAAAATGATTTAATTTTTTTTTCAAAATTAGCTAATATTTCTCATTTTGCTACAAAAGAAGAAGTACCAATGCGAATTTTATTGCCATCGTTTGTTATTAGCGAATTAAAAACAGCTTTTCAAATTGGATTTACTATTTTTATACCATTTTTGATAATTGACTTAGTAGTGGCAAGTGTTCTTATGGCTTTAGGAATGATGATGGTTCCTCCTTCAACAATATCGTTACCTTTTAAGTTAATGTTATTTGTATTGGTTGATGGTTGGCAGTTATTAATTACTTCTTTAACTCATAGTTTTTTTATTAATTAATAATTTAATTGTGTTACTGATGTGTTTAGTATTTTTAAAATTTTAAAATTATTATATAAGTTAGGAATAAATATGACAGTAGAATCTGTAATGACGCTTTTTCATGAAGCAATGAAAGTTGCTTTAATGCTTGCTTCACCTTTGTTATTATCTGCATTATTTAGTGGTTTAGTTATCAGTATTATACAAGCTGCTACACAAATTAATGAGCAAACGTTATCATTTATTCCTAAAATTATTGCAGTATTATTATCAATTGTTATTTTTGGGCCGTGGATGTTAACTCTAATTTTAGATTATACTCGGTCTTTGTTCAGTAATTTATCTCTGATATCTAATTAATGATTACTTTTAATATAGATGATGTAATTTCAATGTTTTACAGTTTTTTATTTCTGGTATTTCGAATTTTATCATTTGTGATCACTGCTCCATTATTAGGAGATCAATCTATTCCAAAAAAAATAAAACTTTTTATTTCTTTGGTTATAAGTTGGTGTTTTATGTTACTGCTACCTCCAATGAAAATTGATTTTTTTTCTATTGATGAATTTTTGATATTAATTGAACAAATAGTAATTGGTATATCTTTAGGATTTTCTATGCAGTTAACGTTTTCTACTATTAAAATAGCTGGAGAAATTATAAGTTTTCAAATGGGATTATCATTTGCATCTTTATTAGATTGGAATACTCGTTCTAGTATTTCTATTTTGTCTCGATTTTTGTATATATTTTTATTATTGTTATTTTTAGAATTTAATGGTCATATTTGGATGATATCAGTATTATTTGATACTTTTCAACAAGTTCCTATAAAGAAAATTGGATTAGATGCGCATATATTTTTTAATATTGTTACATTTGCCAAGTTCATTTTTCTTGATGGTTTTATGTTGATGTTACCAATTATTATAATTCAATTAATGCTTAATATTTCTATAGGAGTGTTAAATAGAATAACTTCTCAAATTTCTATTTTTTCTGTAGGATTTACTTTAACGTTGATAGTAGGAATATATACTTTATATTTGTTTATTCCTAGAATCCCTTATTTTTATAGTAATATATTTGATCGTTTGATTTTTTTGTTATCTGTTTTTTCAAAAGAATAAATATTTATTTTTATTTTTTCATGGAATTAATGCAATTCTGTATCATGTTTATTATTAGTAGTTACTATGCCAAAATATAAATTTTTTTTTAAATATACTTTAAATTCTATAAAATGCTAATCTATACTACTTATAGTAGTATGTTTAGCATTTTTATATTTTTAAAGCAGGTTTATATTAATGATTTTAAAAAGAAACAATTATTTAATTTTTCCTTCTTTATATAATACATGTTTTCGAATAATTGGATCATATTTCTTTAGTTCTAATTTTTGATTTTTGTTCTTTTGATTTTTAGTTGTAGTATAGTAATGTTTGCTTCCTGAAGAAGAAATTAATTTTATTTTATTTCTAGCGCTTTTTGCCATATTTGAATTCTCTTTTTTTCAACAATAGTTGTTTTTCTAGAATTTGATTTAATCCAATTTTATCCATGCATCGCATTCCTTTTGCAGATACTTTTAATGATATAAATTTGTTTGTTTTTATATTCCAAAATTTGTGTAAATGTAAATTTGGAAGAAATCGCCTTTTAGTGGCATTCATAGCATGAGATCTATAATTTCCTGTAATGGGCTTTTTTTTAGTTATTTGGCATATTTTTGACATAATTAATGTTTACCTATTTTATTTTTAATACTAAATTTTTTTGAATTTTATTTTTGAACATATTTTAATGTTATGAGTAATTATTTGTTTAACTGAAAGTTTTTTTTTGTATTACGTTTTATACGTTGTTTAAATTTTTTAAAATTATAGATTAAATTTTATTGATAGGATGGATTCGAATGAATTTTTTTAGACAATTACTTATATCTATAATTTTATTGTGTGTATTTTGTATCTTTAGTTTAGTATTTTTGTTTTATAGTCATTTTGGACTAAATATGTTTTGTTGTTTAGTTCATCATTATATACCAGAACTAGAAATAAAAAAATCAATAGGTACATTAAATAATTGTATATTGCGCAACATTAAATATTACTCTCATAATAGAAAATTTTTTATTAAAGAATTGCATATAAAGATGCATGTGGAATTTATTAGGAATTTTTGTATTTTTGTGGATAAAATTTTATTTGAGAAATGTCATATATACATTAGTCATCCTAATGTAGTTCAAAATGGGAGCGAAAAAATCCCTTTAAATATAACATTAATGTCTTTTTTTAAAGTACCTATTTTTTTTAGCAACATACAATTTAATGATCTTTCTTTTTCTACGCAAAATGTATTATTTTCTATAGATCATTATTTTAGTAAGTGTTATTGGAAAGGTTTAACATTAAAGTGTTTATATAATAAAATTGAAACTATTTATATTAAATGTAAAAAAATAACAAAAAATAATAATAAAAGAAAAATAGTTAATATAAACAAAATTGTGGTGTTTAACAAACTATTAAATTATGTTTTAAATTATCTTAAAAAATGTAGTGTTAATGTTCCTATAGATTTAGATATAGGATCTTTTTATATTAAAGATATTTATTTTTGTAACGAAGAAAATTTTAATATCTCTCGATGTTTTTTTAGTTTAAAAATAGTTAATAATAAAATGAGTGTAAGAAAAATACATTTTTGTAATTATAATTTCATAATTAATATGTATGGAACTGTTGATTTTAATAGAAATTTTTTGACCAATATAATTATTAATTGCGTTAATTGTAATCGTTTCGCAGAAAATGAGAATGTTAATGTAATTATAATTGGATGTTTATTGCAAAATTTAGAAATACATTTTAATTGTTTTGGTTTGATAAACACGACTATGTACATAAAATTACAGTTTAAACAGCATAATTCAATGTTCAGTTTAAATTTATTTGTTCCGTTTCTTAGTTTTATCAAAAGTAATAAAAATTATTTTATTTTATATAAAACAAAAGTTGAAATTATAGGAAAATTATCTCATTATTCTTTTGTCTTCAATAGTATTATTAATACGCATATTTTTGGATCGATACAGTTATGTTTTTCTGGAATTGGCAATTATTCGATTATATTTTTTAAAAATACCTATTTGAATATTATTAATAAAAATACTACGTTTAACGTTTTTTTTAGCTTAAAAAATATTTTCAATCAATGAAATTAAATAAAAATGATAATAATAATTATGAAAAATATAATAAACAATGCAGTATATAAATGTATATGTTGTAAAAAATGTTAAAGTATATTATTAAATGTGAATATTTTACTTAGAAATTGTTATATTAAAAAATAATTTTTTAGGTTAAGTTCTTGTGTTTATTTTCGAATTTATAGAATATGCATAAAGTTCATTTAGTAAATAACATACTTAGAAATATCAATGTTTTTTATATGACTTTAAAAAAGACATTTATATTAATATTATTTTTTAAACTCAGTTAGCTACATGATTTATTTCCATATTGTATATAATTTTAAAAAATAAAATTGTATTTTTTTTATTTAATAGGTAGTAATAAGTTATTAATAAAATGTATGAAATATGATTTAAGGTGAAGATTTTTTTGAACGTATACGTTTAATGTTTTTGTAGTTTTTGAAAAGTACAATAAAAATTTAATTAAATAATATTATTATTTCAGTACATTGCTATTTTAATGTATATGTTTTTTATTTTTTTAAATTAAATTATTTTGAGTAAAATTATAACTTGTATTTAAATATATTAGATAAATTGTTTGTTTTTAATTGGAATTTTAATGAAAAATTAGGTATTTTTTAAAGATTTGAATTGAAGAAATAGATAAAAAATGTATTAATGACATAGCGTGATGCAAAATATTAAAAAATATTTATTATATTTAATGATTATAAGATAATAGATAATTTTTTAATAAATACGTTACTAATATTTTTTCATAATAAAATCAGTAGTATTATAGTAATATTGAAAATAATATTAGTTTGTTTGTTTTCTACATTAAAAATTTATATATTTTGGTGAATTATTAATATTTGGAATTAATGTCAGTTGTAATTACATTTTTTGACAATAAATTTGGATGTTAAAAATGGAATTATAAAAATTATAAAAAGTATGAACATTGAAAAGTGTTGTTAAGATCTATAAACGTTAGAGAAATAAATAAAATATTTTATTTTTTGGATATTATATATTTAAAAGAATGTATCAATATTTTATATTAGATTATTTAAAATTAAATATTAAAATTGCTATATAAAAATGAAACGTGATATTTTAAGAAAATATATAGTTTAAAATTACTAGAAAACGTTAATTAATAATTTTCATAAATAATTTTTATGTAGATAATTTTTATTGTAATAATATAAATTTATTTTTTAATTGTAATAATATTTTATTTATAAGTTGGATTGCAATGCAAACGTTTTTTAAAATTAAATTTAAACTAAATTTGTTTCATTGTACACATTAGCGTTTATTCTTAATACTTTAGCGGCATTATTGTATTTAATATTTTATGTAATTTATAATTATGTCAGTAAGTTTTTCATACTGACATAAATTAAAATGACCATTTTTATTGTAAAGAAGATAATATTGTTTTATAAGCAACATCTTTGTTTGCCCATTCAATGATTTTTACCCATTTATTTTTTTCTAAATCTTTATAATGTTGAAAAAAGTGTACAATTTGCGTTTTTAATGTATTTGAAAAATGATTGATATTTGTTATATTCGAGTATTCTTGACAAACGTCATCGTTAGGAACAGCTAAAATTTTATTATCTTCTCCAGATTCATCTAACATACGTAATATTCCTATTGGTCTACATGGTATTACTGAATTTGGGATAATAGGATATGGAGAATGTACTAATACATCCATAGGATCTCCATCACACGATAAAGTTTTATTAATAAATCCGTAATTACAAGGATAAAACATGGGAGTAGGTATAAATCTATCTACAAATAAAACTCCTAAATTTTTGTTCATTTCATATTTTACTGGATGAGAATATGATGAAATTTCAATAATTACATTTATGTTATATGGAACGTTTTTTCCTGGAGAAATATTTTTAAAGCTCATTTTTTTCCCTTACTTTTTTAACTAAGTTTTTGTTTTTTAATCTTTTTCTGTATAGATACAGTTTTATTTTAATTTTTTTCAGTGTACTATAACAATAATTTAATGTTTTGATAAGATGTAATATGAAAGTAGAAAATGATTTTATATTAAAAGAAAAAAAATTTAAAAATGTCATTGAATATATACTTGATGTAGTGAAAACTTTTTCAGCTACTTCTGAAGTCTTAATTTTGCATAATTCAGGAATTAATGTTGGAGTAAGAAATAGAAAAATTGATTACGTTAAATTTAATAATAATAATTTTTTAACAATGACTGTTTATAAAAATCAAAAAAAAAGTACAGTATTTTCTACTGATTTTAGCATTTCTTCAGTAAACAAAATAATAAATTTGGCAATGGATATTATAAATTATGTTTCTGAGGATATATCATCTAGTTTACCTGATGCAAATTTATTAGCTATTGGAAATTTAAAAAATCTTGATTTATATCATTATTGGAATTGGGACGTAAGACATGCTATTAATTTAGCATTAATAGCAGAGCAAGAAGCTTTTAAAATAGATAAAAGAATTGTTAATACAGAGGGATCTAATTTTGATGGTTGTATAAGTATGAAAGTTTTTGGAAATAGTCATGGTATGTTAGAAAGTTATTATACTACTCTATATTCTATGTCTAGTTGCATGATTGCTAAAGAAAATGGTGATATGCAAAGAGATGTGTCATATACCATTTCTAGAGATATAAATGATTTACTTTCTCCGCAATGTGTAGGTGCAGCTAGTTCTAGAAAAGCTTTATCTAGATTAGGTTCTAAAAAAATTTCTTCTAAAAAAAGTTCAGTGATCTTTTCCTCAGAATTATCTTTAGAATTTTTTTCTTATTTAGCTAAAGCTATAAATGGTAATAATGTGTATAAAAAGTCAACGTTTTTATTGAATAGTTTAGGAAAACAAATTTTTCCTAGTTGGCTTAGTATTCAAGAGAATCCTCATATAAATAAAGGTTTAGGATCAAAATGTTTCGATTTAGAAGGTGTTCGTACATCATCAAAGATGATAATAAAAAATGGTATATTACAAACATGGTTATTAGACAATCATTCGGCTAAGAAAATGAATTTAATAAGTACAGCTAATTGTGGTGGAATCCATAATTGGTTGATATTAGGTGCTTCAAATATGGATTTAAATGGATTATTAGTATTAATGAACAAAGGTATACTAATAACAGAATTATTAGGTAATGGCGTGAATTTAATTACAGGAGATTATTCATGTGGAGCTGTAGGACATTTGATAGAACATGGAGCAATTAAATGTTCTGTGAGTGAAATTACAATTTCTGGTAATTTAAAAGACATGTTTAAAAATATTATATCTATAGGCAATGATATTGATACGAGACATAAAATATTATCAGGATCAATTTTATTGTCTTCTATTCAAATTTCTGGTTTATAAAGTTTATTTTGTTAAATAAAATATTGAATGTAGATATTGCGTAATGTATAGAATATTGTTTTTAAATATTATTTTTTATAAATACGTTCTTAAAAGTTAATCTATAAGCCGGGTTCTGTATTAGACAGTCATTCATCTAGGATAATAATCATTTATTATCTCAAGCAACCTACCCGAGTATTATTTGTAAGGGCAAAATACATAAATACTCCTATTTGGTTTTGCTCCAGGTGGAGTTTACCTCAGCCATACTAGTTACCTAGTATGCGGTGAGCTTTTACCTCGCCTTTTCACCCTTTCCTTTGAATTATCAATTACAAAGGTGGTTTTTTTCTGTTGCACTAGTCGTAAGTTTGCACTTCCCAGATGTTATCTGGCACCTTTTACCCTTTGGAGCCCGGACTTTCCTCTTCTATTGTTTAAAAAATAGAAGCGACTGTCTGATTAACTTTTATAAAATTTTCTAAACAATATTCTATTTTATCAATGTATAATTATATAATAAATTTTTTGATATATTATATAATTTTGCTGTTATTTTTATAGCTTCTTTTAATGGTAAATGTAGTTTTAGTGTTTGTAAAGTTTTTAACGCGATTTTAGGTAAAAAAAGGGATTTTTTAATCTTAATACTTGATACGATTATTATCATTTCTCCTTTTATTTTAAAGCTATTGTTTTTCAATCGCGATAATATATTTGATGACGTATCTCTATATATTGATTCCCATGTTTTAGTTAGTTCTTTTGCTAGCATTATATATCGATTAGGTCCTAGTTCCTTTACTATGTCATTTATGCTTGAAATTATTCGGTGAGGAGTTTCATAAAATATAATGGTTCGTGTTTCTTCTTTTAAATCATGTAATAATTTACGTCTTGTTATGCTTTTAGATGGAAGAAAACCCTCATAACAAAATTTTTTAGTTTGAAATCCTGAAACGCTTAGAGCTGTAATAGCTGCACATGGACCTGGAAGAGGAATTATTTTTATTTTAAATTGATAACAATAATTGATTAAAAAATATCCGGGATCATTAATTGTTGGTGTTCCAGCATTGGATACTAACGCAATATTTTTCCCATTTTTCAGTTCTATAATAAGTTTTTTGCTTTTATTTTTTTCATTGTGTTTATTAATAGAGGTAATTTTTGTGAGAATTTTGTAAGTTTTGGTTAATATTTTAGTATGGTTTATATTTTCTGCTGCAATTATGTCTACCGTTTTTAATATTGATAATGCTCGATAAGTAATGTCGGTTAAATTTCCAATAGGAGTAGGTACAATGTATAACGTACCTTTTTTTGTAATCGATATATTTTTTGTATTCATTTTTGATTTTTTAGAAAATAATTTTTTAAAAATATTATTATAATAGAATATATTTATATATTTTTATTATGAACATATGTGTGTGATTAATATCAGAATTAAATTTTTTAATTTTCTTATTAGATAAACAATAGATTAACAGCAATAGTATTTATTCATAGTTTATATTATTTGCATGTAAGTATAATATTTTAAGAAAGATATATAATGCTTTATAAATATATTATTTAATTTCTATGTTTTCGTATCAAAACTATTATATGCTTATTTGTTTTGAATTTATAGAGAGGTAATGTTAGTGAAAAGGGTAGTAATTACTGGATTAGGGATTATTTCTAGTATTGGAAACAATAAACAAGAAGTATTAAATTCGTTATTGTATACTAAATCAGGTATTTCTTTTTCAGAAGAAATGAAACAGTTTGGAATGAGAAGTCATGTATGTGGTAACGTTAAGTTAGATATGTCACAATGTATCGGTCGTAAGACTATGAGATTTATGAATAATGCATCTATTTATTCGTACTTATCTATGGAAGAAGCTATTAAAGATGCTAATTTAACTACTGAAGTGTATCAAAATAATTCTAGAGTAGGAGTAATTGTTGGTTCTAGTTCTGGATCACCAAAATGTCAGGTAAACGGTGTAAATGCTATAAAAAAAAGAGGATTAAAATCTGTTAGTCCTTATGTAGTAATACAATCTATGACTTCTAATATATCTGCTTGTTTAGGTACTGCATTTAAAATATATGGGATTAATTATTCTATTAGTTCAGCATGTTCTAGTTCGGCGCATTGTATAGGAAATGCAATAGAACTAATACAATTAGGTAAACAAGATATTATATTTGCTGGTGGAGGTGAAGAAATTAGTCAAGAATTAGCTTGTACATTTGATGCAATGGGAGCATTGTCAACTAATTATAATTCGGATCCTACTGCATCGTCTAGAGTATTTGATTTCTATCGTGATGGGTTTGTTATTTCAGGAGGAGCAGGAATAGTAGTTATAGAAGAATTAAATTATGCATTATCTAGATCAGCTCGTATATACGCTGAAATTATTGGATATGGTACATCCTCTGATGGTTTTAATATGGTTATTCCGTCTGGAGATGGAGCTATTAGGTGTATGAATTTAGCTACTAAAACAATAGATAAAAGTTCTATTGATTATTTAAACGCTCATGGTACATCTACTAAAATAGGTGATGTAGTGGAATTAAATGCTATTCGAAAAGTATTTAGTAGTACTAATATTCCAATTATTTCATCAACTAAATCTATTACTGGACATGCATTAGGTGCATCAGGAGTACAAGAAATAATTTATAGTTTATTAATGTTAGAATATAGTTTCCTTGTTCCTAGCATTAATATTATTCGATTAGATCCTGTAGCAAAAAATTGTAATATTTTAACTGTAATTTTAAAAAAACAAGTGTCTGTTATTATGTCAAATAGTTTCGGATTTGGAGGAACTAATGTTTCTTTAGTTATAAAAAAATTTTATTAATGTATATAAATTAATATTGTTGTAGTTCATAGTTTATATTGAACAATGGTTTAAACATATATATTTAATATTTCGATAGTACATTTGCATATAATATTTTTAGCATAACATATTTGTTACATGATAATTACTGGATGTGATATATATTTTGTAATAGTTTAAGATTGTTGTCTGATGTTTTTGAATTATTTATGAGTGTAAATTTTTAGAAAAATAAATTTTAGTGAGATTTAGATATTTCGTGAGTTTTATTTTTTTTATAGACTAATTTTGTATGATGAAAATAAATGTTTTATTAAAAATTAGTTAGTTAATTTATATAAATTAATTATTTATAAAATTTTTTATGAAAATATATTTTTATATTTCTAATACTTCCTAATTATTATTATTTTTAAGAAATGTGTAATTAATTGTTTACATTAAAAAAAGTTTTATGATGAAATTATAATATTTTTATAACATTGTATTTCATGTAGTTTTTAAATATATATAGACTGACATTAATTCAAATAATTGTTTTCTTAATTTTGAATGAGTATATTTTAATGAAGTTGTTATATTTCAAAAGTTATTTTGTAAATAATATAGTTTATGTATGCAAGTAAATAATTTAAATTTAAATTGTAAAAGAATAGTGTATAACACACTTTATTTTAAAATGAAATATTAACATTTTATTATATGTTAGCATAATGTAATGTTTGTAATCTATTGAAGAGTATTAGGATTTAAATATATAAATTTGTATAAACTAGTAATTCAAGGATTTTATAGGATTTATATTTGTTTGTAATAATTAATATTAACATTTATTTTATTTTAATTAGTTTTTTAATTTTCCCCATATGATTTTGTTATTATAAAATTGAAATAATAAGTAATTTTATAAACTATCTTTTTTAAAGCTTATGCAACGTACATTTTATGTGTAATAAACTTAATTTAGTTTTTTTTAGAATATTAATATGTGTTATTGCATAAATTATTATTTAACAAAAAAGTATTAGAAAATTAATAAAAATACAATAAAAGTAAATATATATATTGGATAACATTAAAACAAATTTAATGAAAAATTAAAAATAAAAATGTATTAATTTTAGTTTTTTAAAAATGTTATATTTTATATTTGATTTCTTATGTATAATATATATATAAATATTTATTTATAAAAAACAAGTAAGTATTGTTATTTGAATTTGTTTTATAGTGTTTTACATGTATCATATTTTTGAATTATTGAAAGGAATATAATCCATTGAATCAATTAGAATCATTAAAGCAGCATAGTAAAATTGTAGTAGATAGTGGAGATATGAAATTGATAAAAAAATATCTTCCTGAAGATACTACTACTAATCCTTCTCTTATTTTAAAAGTAATTACCTTGCCTGAATATGAATATATTATTGTTCATTCTATTAATTATGCTAAGAAAAAAGGAGGTACGTATCAATATCAGTTACTTAATGCTGTTGACAAAGTATCAGTGATGTTAGGTCAAGAAATTTTAGGAGTGATTTCTGGAAAAGTATCTATTGAAATTGATGCGCGATTATCATTTAATACTGATTTGTGTATTGAGCAATCAAAAAAGATAATTTCTATGTATGAAGAAGAAGGAATTGATAGATCTAGAATATTGATTAAATTAGCAGCTACCTGGGAATGTATTAAAGCTGCAGAAGAATTAAACAATCTTAATATTAATTGCAATTTAACATTACTATTTTCTTTTGCGCAAGCAAGAGCTTGTGCTGAAGCAAAAGTTTTTTTGATTTCTCCATTTGTTGGTCGAATTTATGATTGGTATCAATCTAAATCATTGATACAAGAGTATTCAGGTCATAAAGATCCTGGAGTTATTTCAGTTCGAAAAATATATAATTATTATAAAAGTTATGGATATAGAACGATTATTATGGGAGCAAGTTTTAGAAATGTTCAGCAAATTTTAGCATTGTCTGGATGTGACTATTTAACAATTTCTCCTGTTTTATTACGACATTTGCAATTACAAAGTGGTAATGTTGTAAGACAACTAAATGTTCCAAATATTATAAATAAATCTATTAGTTTTCTATCTAAGAGCGATTTTTTATGGATGCATAATCAAGATGCTATGGCTGTAGAAAAGTTATCTGAAGGAATACGCCAATTCGGAAGAGATCAAATAGAATTAGAAAGAATAATTAAAAATAAGATGTAAATAGTATTTTATACTTTTAGTTTTTTTTTATTTACAAAATTTATTTCGAGAAATTTTATAGGAATTTTATTGGTTTTAATTGTGTGCGAAGGAATAATTTTATGTGTTCGAGAAAAAAATTAGCTGATGCTATTAGAGTATTAAGCATGGATGCAGTACAAAAGGCACGATCTGGACATCCAGGTATGCCGATGGGAATGGCCGATATTGCTGAAGTATTGTGGAGAGATTTTTTAAAACATAATCCATGTAATCCATTGTGGAGTAATCGAGATCGTTTTATTCTTTCTAATGGACATGGTTCTATGCTTTTATATAGCTTATTACATCTTACAGGATATGATTTATCATTAGAAGAACTAAAATCTTTTAGACAACTAAACTCAAAAACTCCCGGTCATCCTGAAATAGGGCATACTCCTGGAGTAGAAATTACTACAGGCCCCCTAGGACAAGGTTTAGCTACTGCGGTGGGAATGGCAATTGCTGAACGTACATTAGGCGTAGTTTTTAATCGACCTGATTATAATATAGTAGATCATTATACTTGGGTGTTTGTTGGTGATGGTTGTTTAATGGAAGGAATTTCGCATGAAGCATGTTCCTTAGCTGGTACTCTGAAGTTAGGGAAATTAATTGTATTTTATGATGATAATGGTATATCTATTGATGGGAACGTAAGTAATTGGTTTACAGATAATACAGGAAAACGATTTGAATCTTATCATTGGCATGTAATATATGATGTTGATGGACATAATTCTAATTCTATTTCTGATGCTATACAAAAAGCTATATTAATAAAAGATCGACCTTCTTTAATCATGTGTAAAACTATTATTGGTTTTGGATCACCTAACCGAGCAGGTACAAAAGATTCCCATGGATCGCCATTGGGTGAATTAGAAGTGGATTTAACTAGAAAAAATTTAAAATGGAATTTTCCTCCATTTTTTATACCACAGGAAATTTATGAGAGTTGGAATTTTGTAGTACAAGGAAAATTATTAGAAGATGAATGGAATAAAAAGTTCTTAAAATATAAAAAATTATATCCTAGTTTAGCAAATGAATATATTCGCCGTATAAATCACATTATTCCAAATTCATGGGAAGAAAATTGTAATCAATTTATTCATAAGTTATGTCATAACATTAATGATATAGCGACTAGAGTGGCTTCTCAAAATGCTTTAGAGTTTTTTAACAAGTTATTACCAGAGATGATTGGTGGATCGGCTGATTTAGCACCGAGTAATCTCAGTATGTGGTCTGGTTCTAAATCTATCTCGAATGATGTTTCTGGAAATTATATTCATTATGGAGTGCGTGAATTTGGAATGACGGCTATTGCAAATGGATTGTTTCATCATGGAGGCTTCATTCCTTATACTTCTACTTTTTTAGTGTTTTCTGATTATGCTCGTAATGCAATACGTATGGCTGCATTAATGAAAACACAACATATTTTTATTTATACTCATGATTCTATAGGATTAGGGGAAGATGGTCCTACACATCAACCTGTAGAACAATTATCTACTCTTCGTTTAATTCCTAATGTAAGTGTATGGAGACCTTGTGATCAGGTAGAAACTGCGATAGCGTGGAAGTTAGCCTTAGAACATAAGTCCGGTCCGACAGCTTTGGTGTTATCTCGTCAAAACTTATTGCATGTTTCTAGAAGTTTGATAGAAACAAACAATATTTCATGTGGAGGATATATTTTAAGAGATAATAATTTCGACGATAATATTGATGCGATTATTATTGCTACTGGATCAGAAGTTAGTATTGCTCTTTCTGTGTATGATAAATTAGTTAACAAAGGTTATCGTATTAGGGTAGTTTCTATGCCATCAACGAATGTTTTTGATCAACAAGATTATAGTTATAAAGAATTAGTGTTACCTAAGTCAGTTACTAAACGTATTTCTATTGAGGCAGGAGTATCTGATTATTGGTATAAATATGTAGGATTACGTGGAATAGCTATTGGAGTTAATTCTTTTGGATATTCAGCTTCTTCCGATGAATTATTTAAAAAGTTTGGATTTAGCATTAACAATATAGTAGAAAAAATAGTAAAACTATTAAGTTCATAAATTATTTATGGGGGTCTCAATAACCCCTATTTTTATATTATAACTAAATACTTTTAATATATTGTAATTATTTTGGAACGGGACTATATGTAATATATTATATAATATAGTAGGAAAATACTTAAAATAAAATTAAGATTTTGTATATAAGGAATATTTATGATTTGTCCTATAGTTAGTTTAGCTAAACAACTGATTTCAATTCCTTCTATTAGTCCCATGGATTTAGGTTGTCAAAAAATAATATCTTATCGATTAATTAATGCAGGATTTTCTGTCGAACACATGAATTACAATGGTACAGATAATATTTGGGCTTATAGAGGACAAGGTATTACGTTAGCTTTCTCTGGACATACAGACGTTGTTCCTAGTGGAAATAATAAAAATTGGAAATTTCCTCCTTTTGTTCCTACTATTTATAATGGATGTTTATTTGGTCGTGGTGCTGCTGATATGAAAGGAGCATTGGCAGCTATGATTGTTGCTGTCGAAACGTTTGTTCAACAATATCCTAATCATACTGGAAGATTAGCTTTTTTAATTACTTCCGATGAAGAATCGAAAGCAATATATGGTACTAAAAAAATAGTTGAGAACTTACTTTCTAGACGAGAAAAAATAGAATATTGCTTGATAGGAGAGCCATCTAGTGTTGCATTATTGGGAGATGTGATTAAAAATGGCCGACGTGGTTCTTTAACTGCATATTTACATATTTATGGAAAGCAAGGACATATTGCGTATCCTCATTTAGCAAATAACCCTATTCATAATGTTTTATCTTTTTTGAATAATTTAGTATCTATTAAATGGGATTCTGGAAATAATTTTTTTCCCCCGAGTAGTTTACAAATTTATGAAATTAAGTCTAGTTCTAATGGCGATAATGTAATACCAGAAAAATTATCACTAAAATTTAATTTGCGATTTGGTAATGCGATTACTATAAATGATTTTAAAAATAAAGTTGAAAAATTATTGTTTGAAGCTAATTTAAAATATAGTATACAATGGAAGTTGTCTGGGGAACCTTTTATTACTAAATCAGGATTATTAATAGATGCAACAACCAATGTAATTCAACATTTATGTAGCATTACTCCAAAATTATTAACTACTGGTGGTACATCGGATGGACGTTTTATTTCTAAAATGGGATCTCAAATATTAGAGTTAGGACTGATTAATGAAACTATACATCAATTAAATGAACATATCAAAATTTCAGATTTACAATTATTAAGTGATATATATATAAACATTATTAAAAGATTATTGTTAGGAATTTGACGATTTTTATATATTTAGTAAGAAACAAACCTTTTGATATGTAAAATAAACAGAGTATCAAATATTTTTAACACCCTGTTTTTAAAAATTAGTATCAATTTTAAAAGTTGAATCTATATTTTAATTATTTATAAATTTTATTCGACATTGTAAAATTAGTAGTGATATATTTTTTAAATATTAATATTAAAAATCTTTGTTTTCTTTCATAAATACTTTTAAACTTTAATGTTTATATAACTTTAGTTTTTTAAATTCATAAAAAATTTTTTATATGTACTAATATTAGAAAATTTTAAAGCTTCTTCAAGAATTAGGCTGGTTTTTTTTGAAATAGGAGTTAGCGGTAAACGCAAAGTATTTGTTTTAATTAAACCTATTTTTTTTGCTAGCCATTTCACTGGAATAGGATTTGGTTCTTTGAATAAACTATGATGTAGTAACATTAAATGGTTGTTTAGTAACCTAGCTGATGTAAAATCTTTTTTTAAAGCAAAATTATATATTTTAGTCATTTCTTTTGCTGCTATATTAGCAGTAACTGATATAACTCCGTGACCTCCTAGCTGTACAAAATCTAATGCTGTAGCATCATCGCCACTAATAAGTAGAAATTTTTTATTTACTAAATTTTTTATTTTTTGTACTCTGGATAAATCGCCCGTAGCTTCTTTTATTCCTATAATATTATGTAACTGAGATAATTTAATGACTGTTTCTGGAATTAAATCACATCCAGTTCGTATAGGAACATTATACAAAATTTGAGGTAAGTTCGTGTTGTTTGCAATAGCTTTAAAATGTTCGTAAAGTCCTTCCTGTGTAGGACGATTATAATAAGGAGTTACAGTTAAACATGCTGATACTCCTGATGATTCAAATTTTTTTGTTAATGAAATAGCTTCTGATGTTGCATTTGATCCTGTTCCAGCTATAATTGGAATGCGATGATTAGATATTTTTAATGTAAGCATTATTACTTCAATGTGCTCTTCTTGACTTAAAGTTGCTGATTCTCCAGTTGTTCCAACAGAAACAATTGCTGTTGTTCCATTTTCAACATGGTAATTAATGAGTTTTTTTAAACTAGTTTGACAAATATTACCGTTTTCATCCATTGGTGTTATAAGTGCAACAATACTTCCTTTAAACATTTTTTGTTTCTCTTATAAATAAATTCTTTATAGTATGTTTGATAGATTTTTAGTATCTTTCAAATGAAATAGTTTATGTGTTTTAATATTATAAAATTGCATTGTTTAAAAAAAATGCTAAAAAACATTATTTATTTTTTAGTTTTGTTAGCTATGGAGAAATTTTATTTAGTTTAATTAACATTTAGTTGTAATAACAATTATAGATATTATATTCTAATTTTTTATCATTCGAAGATGATCATCATGAATAATGTTTACTATTTATTTTTTTGTTTTATATTGTGTGAAAATTTATGGTTAAATATATAGTAGAATTAGCTATTTTTATACTTAAATTATTGATTTCATTATTATATAAAATCTTTTTAAATTTTTTGCACATATATAGGATGGTTTTTTATATATAAATTAATTGAATTTAATAAAATATTTTAATATATGATTTTAAACTTTGTTATTTAAAGTATATTTTCAAATTACATTTTTTAAAAATTAATTTAATTTTTTTAATAATATGTATTTTACATGCATGTTAAGTGATGTTTTCCAAGAGTACAATAGAATTTTTTAAAAGTTAATGCATATTACTATATTATTTTTTAATAGAGTTAGAATTTATATAATTATGTTAGTGTTAGTATACTATTTTTTCATGCATTGCGCGCGATATCTTAGTACATGATCCATAATTGTGATAGCCATCATAGACTCTGCTATTGGAACAGCTCTTAACCCAACGCAGGGATCATGTCTTCCTATAGTTATAATTGTGTTTTCTTTTCCGTTATGATCAATAGTTTGACCTTTTTTTCTTATACTGGAGGTTGGTTTGAGTGCTATTTTTGCAATGATTTTTTCTCCATTGCTAATTCCACCTAATATTCCACCCGAATGATTGCTCATAAATCCGCTTTTATTCATTTCATCTCGATGTTGGCTTCCTTTTTGATTAATTACTGAAAATCCATCTCCAATTTCTACTCCTTTAACGGCATTGATGCTCATTAGTCCATGTGCTAAATCGGCATCTAAGCGATCAAATACAGGTTCTCCTAATCCTACAGGAACGTTTTCAGCTATTATTACAATTTTAGCTCCGATAGAATCACCTTCTTTTTTAAGACTTCTTATCAGTTTATCTATTTCTTGAAATTTTGTTATGTCTGGACAAAAAAAGGGATTTTTTTCAACTTCTTCCCATGATTTAAGTTTACAAATGATATTACCTATTTGTTCTAGGTATCCATGAATTAAAATTCCATAATTCAAATGAAGATATTTTTTAGCTATAGCACCTGCAGCAACTCGCATAGTTGTTTCTCTAGCAGATGATCTTCCTCCCCCGCGAGGATCTCGAATTCCATATTTTTTTTGATAGGTATAATCTGCATGTCCTGGTCTAAATAAAGTTTGTATATTTTTGTAATCTCTTGGTCTTTGGTCTGTATTTTGTATTATTAATCCAATACTAGTTCCCGTTGTAATTCCTTTAAAAGTTCCGGATAATATCTTAATATGATCTAGTTCGCATCTCTGAGTAGTATATTTAGATTGTCCTGGTCTTCTTCTGTTTAGTTCTTTTTGTAAATCTGATTCTATAATTTCAATTCCTGGTGGCATTCCATCAATAATACATCCTAATGATAATCCATGAGATTCACCAAATGTTGTAACTCTAAATAGTTTTCCGATAGTATTTCCGGCCATTTTTTATCCTTTATTTTTTTTATAGTTAGTATAATTATTTCATTATATAATTGAGATATTAAGTGAACTATATTTATATGTACCATTTTATTTTAAATATTTATATATAATACATCAATTTTAAGAAAAATATTTATTTTGTAGAATTTAATAGTTGGTTAATGTATTAATAAACAATTTTATATGTTTTTGATATTTAAAATTATATATTTTATATGCTGAAAAATAGTATAAATTATTTTTTAGGTAATATAAAATATTATGAAAATTGGTATAATTATATATTGTATAATGAATAGTTCATTTTTTTAAAAAATACGAAATAGATGATATCAAAAAATTTTATTTGTTAATTTTTATTAAAATGTAATATTTAGAACTATTATAGAAACTGTCTATCATCAATGGTAATTGATCAAAATGGGTAAAAATAAGTCATTGTTTTCTGAAGATCTGTTTTTGTTTTATCAACAGTTTAACGGAATTCAAAAAATAAAACAGGATACTGTATTTCATTCAAAATGCTATAAATTTAAGAGGAATATAACATTTAAAAAACGTATTTTTGAACAAGATGCTCATTGTCACTATTTTTCTTGTGATAATTCAAACATGTTAGTTAATTTTGATCCAGTCTATTATATTCGAGATAGTAGTTATTCCGATGAATTAAGAAAATTAAAAATAGGGGTATATACTCCAGATATTGTTTTAGATTTACATGGTTTAACTCAGTATCAGGCTAAAAGAAAGTTAGGTGAATTGATATGTATCTGTTATAAAGAAAATTTCTTTTGCGCTAATATTATTCATGGACATGGAAAAAATGTTTTGAAACAGCAAATACCATTATGGTTGTCCAAACATCCTAATATAATAGCTTTTCATCAAGCACCTAAAATTTTTGGTCATCATGCTGCTATTCTTATTTTAGTCGATCTTAAAGTTAGTTAATATTAATTATTTATTTGTTTATTGTCATATTTTAAATATTACTTAAGTATAAAGTTGTTGGTATATTTAATGGTAAACAATGATACAAAAGAGTGATTTAGTTTAATTTTTAAAGTAAAAAATAAAATATATTTTTTTATTCTGACGCACTAAAATAGTGTTTTCAATTTATATTAGTGATGTTGATATTTATATTTTATAGTAAAATTTTATTGTGTAACAACGCGTAGTATTAAATTTTTTTATTTATAAGTCGATTAAATTACAAACAATTTAATTATTAATTTTAATTAAAATTAATATTTTCGTACTTCTAATGTTAAAAACATTATTATTTTAAAATAAAACTTTAATAATATATGTGTTATTTTATTATAATATTTATATTTTGCATTTAAGATAATTCGGAGAAATTATAAAAAATGAATTATAGAAATAAATTTATGTTTTAAAATATAATAATTATATTATAAATTTATAAGAAGGATTATATATGATTCATAATAATAGATTGCGAATGGTGATGCAAAAAACTGGAAGATTAAGCAATGATTCTAATGATTTACTTTCCCGTTGTGGTATTAAAATTAATTTTCATAAACAGAAATTAATTGCTTTTTCTGAAAATATGCCCATAGATGTCATGTGCGTACGTGATGACGATATTCCTGGACTAATTATGGATGGTGTTGTAGATATAGGAATTATTGGAGAAAATGTTTTAGAAGAGGAAGTTCTAAGTCGCAAACTACGATCAGATAATACAGATTACATAAAATTAAAACGTTTAGATTTTGGAATTTGTAGATTATCTTTAGCTGTACCAATTAATAAAGAATATATTGATATTTGTTGTTTGAATAATTCGAGAATAGCTACTTCTTATCCACATTTATTAAAGAAATATTTTGATAAAAATAATTTGGTGTTTAAATCATGTATGTTAAATGGATCAGTAGAAGTAGCGCCACGAGCAGGATTATCTGATGCTATTTGTGATTTAGTATCTACTGGAGCTACTCTAGAGGCTAATGGATTACGTGAGGTTCAAGTAATATTGCATTCTAAAGCTTGTTTAATTTGTAAAACTGGTAATATTTCTATTGAAAAACAGCGTGTTATTGATACGTTAATGACTAGAATTCAAGGTGTAATCAAAGCAAGAGAGTCAAAGTATATTATGTTGCATGCACCTATAAAGAAGTTAAAAGAAGTAATTAATTTATTACATGGTGCTGAACGTCCTACAATACTAAAATTAGCTGGAGATGATACTCGAGTGGCTATGCATATGGTTAGTAGCGAGACGGTATTTTGGGAGACCATGGAAAAATTAAAATTATTAGGAGCTAGTTCTATTTTAGTTCTTCCAATTGAAAAAATGATGGAATAGTTGGTATGAAAAGCTTTTTAAAGATTATTTATTGGAATAGTTGTAGTATTGAAAAAAGAAATCAAATATTATATCGACCTATTTCAAGTGATTCTACTATTATTAAAAATGAAGTAAATACAATTATTACTGATGTTAAAAATTTAGGAGATCAAGCATTATATAATTATACACGTATATTTGATCATATAAAGTTGAATACTATTCAAGTAAGTGCAAAAGATATTGAAGATTCTGAGTTGTATGTTACAGAAGAAATAAAAAATGCACTTAAAATAGCTATTAGCAATATTAAAAAATTTCATATTATGCAAAAAACACCAAAAATAAATTTAAACATAAATCAAGACATGTATTGTCAACAAATAGTGCGTCCAATTGAATCAGTAGGATTGTATATTCCGAGTGGTTCAGCTCCTCTTGTATCTACAGTATTAATGTTAGCCATTCCAGCTAATATTGCCGGATGTAAAAAAATAATTATGTGCTCCCCTCCTCCTATTGCTAACGAAGTATTATACGCTGGTAAATTATGTGGTATAAAAGAGGTATTTCAAGTTGGTGGTGCTCAAGCGATAGCTGCTTTGGGTTTCGGAACTAAAACAGTACCGCAAGTCGATAAAATTTTTGGTCCAGGAAATGCTTATGTAACAGAAGCTAAATTACAAATTAGTAATACTTTATATAACGTAGGCATTGATATGCCAGCTGGACCATCTGAGGTATTAATTATTGCAGATTCTAATGCTAATGCTAGTTTTATTGCTTCTGATTTGTTATCTCAGGCAGAACATGATAGTCGTTCTCAAGTATTATTAATAACTTATGACGTAAATTTAGCTAAAAAAGTATTAATAGAAATTCAAAAGCAAATAAAAACTTTATTAAGATATAGTATTATTGCTAAAGTGCTCAAACATAGTAAAGTCATTGTAGCAAAAGATTTATTAGAATGCTTTACGATATCTAATTTGTATGCTCCTGAACATTTAATGATTCAATGTTGTCATTCACATAATTTAGTAAAATACGTAGTAAATGCTGGTTCTATTTTTTTGGGAGGATGGTCTCCAGTAGCTGGAGGAGATTATGTTGTTGGTACTAATCATGTTTTACCTACTTATGGCAGTGCTAATGTATATTCTGGACTTAGTCTCGTTGATTTTCAAAAAAGAATGACGGTTCAAAAATTAAGTAAAATAGGATTGAAAAATATTTCCAATACTATTATATCTTTGTCGACATTAGAAAAATTAGATGCTCATAGGAATTCAGTTATGATTAGGTTATCTTCATTATCGGATATAGCATAATTATGAATATTGAAAAATTAGTTAGAAAAAATATATTAAAATTAATACCTTATCAATCTTCTCGAAAAATAGGTGGAAAGGGTAATATATGGTTAAATGCAAATGAATATCCTACTCCAAATTATTATCAACTAAATAATATGATTTTAAATCGTTACCCTGAATGTCAACCAGAAGAATTGTTATCATGCTACTCTTCATATGTTGGTATTAGCAAAAAAAATATATTAATAACACGTGGTTCTGATGAAGCCATTGAATTATTAATTAAAACTTTTTGTGAACCAAAACGTGATAAAATTGTTTTTTGTCCTCCAACTTATGATATGTATAATGTTAGTGCGAATATTATGAATATTGAGAGTTACCCAGTACCGTTATTAAATGGGAGTTGGCAATTAGATGTTGACAGTATTGTTGAAGGTTATAACAACGTTAAATTAATTTATATATGTAATCCAAATAATCCTACTGGTAATTTAATTAATATTAGGGATATTGTCACTTTATTAAAAGTCACTTTAGAGAAAGCATTGGTGATAGTGGATGAAGCATATATTGAATTCTCTCCAACAAACAGTTTAATACATTTAATAAATATATATCCTAATTTAGTTATAATGAGAACGTTATCTAAAGCTTTTTCTTTGGCTGGATTGCGATGTGGTTTTATATTAGCAAACGATAACATAGTAAATTTTTTGTTAAAAGTCATTAATCCTTATCCTATTTCTGTTCCTACTTCTAATATAGCTATTCAATGTTTAAGTAAAAAAAATATTAGTTTAATGAGAATCAGAGTTTTTCGTTTAAATTTAAATCGTTATTGGCTTGTAACTCAATTAAAACTCATGAGTCATTGTGTAGATCATATTTTTTATAGTGTAGCTAATTATATTTTAGTGCGTTTTTTTCATTCTAAACTAATATTTAATGAGTTATCGAAAGTAGGAATAATTGTTAGAGATCAAAGTGATAAATTAAATTTAAATAATTGTATAAGAATTTCCATAGGAACTAGCGAGGAATGTTCAGAGGTTATTCATACTATCCGAAAAATAAATAATTCATATATTACTTTATTAGGGAAATAACATGCATAAAAATGTTTTATTTATTGATCGTGATGGAACATTAATTACAGAACCAATTCAAGATCGTCAAGTAGATAATATAAATAAATTGACTTTTGAAAAACATGTTATTTCAACTTTAGTTGAACTAAAAAATTTTGGTTATACTTTTGTTATGATTACGAATCAAGATGGATTAGGTTCTAAAAAATTTCCTTTTTCTGATTTTTTTATACCTCATAAATTTATGATAAACGTTTTTCTATCTCAAGGCATAGTATTTGAAGATATTTTGATTTGTCCACATGAAGAAAAATATAATTGTCATTGTCGTAAACCTCAATTAGGAATGGTAGAAAAATGGTTATATGATGGTAAGTTGAATAAAAAAAATAGTTATGTTATTGGAGATCGTTATTCAGATATGAAATTAGCACAAAATATGGGATTGTCCGGGTTACATTACGGAAAAAATGGATGTACGTGGAATACTATTAAGATTCAATTGACAAAAAAAAATAGATATGCATATATTAAACGCCGTACAAAAGAAACGAACATTGAAATAGAAGTTTGGTTAGATAGAGAAGGAAATAATGTAATTGATACTCGGTTGCATTTTTTTAATCATATGTTAGATCAAATAGCTATTCATAGTAAAATTAAAATGAAAATTATTGCAGATGGTGATATTAGTGTTGATGATCATCATACGGTAGAAGATGTTGGAATTGCTTTGGGAGAAGTTTTAGATCAAGCATTAGGAAGTAAAGTAGGTTTAGATAGATTTGGTTTTGTTTTGCCTATGGATGAAAGTGTTGGGTATTGTTTACTGGATATTTCTGGTCGTCCTTTTTTGAAATTTGAATCGTCTTTTAAATTTCAATATTTGGGAGATATGAGTACAGAAATGGTACAGCATTTTTTTAGATCATTAGCTTTTTCTATGAAAGTTACTTTACATTTAAAAAGCATAGGTGAAAATGATCATCACAGTATTGAAAGTTTATTTAAGGCATTTGGAAGAACTTTGAGACAAGCTATTAATATTAGTGGAACAATTTTACCTAGTTCTAAAGGAATACTATAATGCGAATTGTTATTGTTAATACTGGTTGTTCTAATTTATCTTCTATAAGATATGCTATTTGTAGATTAGGATATAATCCCATTATCAGTTCTTCTAGAGATGAAATATTACATGCTAGTAAAATAGTATTACCTGGTGTAGGAACGGCGTATGCTGCTATGCATGCGTTAAAAAAATTTGAATTGTTGGATCTTATTAAAACATGTCAACAACCACTATTAGGGATTTGTTTAGGAATGCAGTTATTAGCTTCTTTTAGTCATGAATCAAGTGGAATTAATATGTTAAATATTGTAAATTCACCTGTTTGTCTTTTAGAGTCCAATTTATTACCACGTCCTCATAACGGGTGGAATAATGTAGAAATATGTAAACAAAATACGTTATTTCAAGGTATTGATAATAATTCTAAATTTTATTTTTTGCATAGTTATGTTCTTTATATCAATCAATATACTATAGCACAGACATTATATAATGTTGCTTTTAGTTCTGCCATACAAAAAAACAATTTTTTTGGAGTGCAATTTCATCCTGAAAAATCCGGGGATTTAGGTTTAAAAGTATTAAAAAATTTTTTGGAGATATAATATTGATTATACCGTCTATAGACTTAATTAATGGAAAAATTGTTAGGTTATATCAAGGAAAATATAATCTTAAAACTTTTTATGAAGATCACATATATGATATTTTATCTGATTATTTTTTGCAAGGTGCTTCTATTGTACATTTAGTAGATCTTGATGGAGCATCAAATCCTCAAAACAAGCAAACTCATGTTATTAAATCCTTGCTCAATCATTCTAATTTTAATTTGCAAGTAGGAGGAGGGATAAGAAATCATAAAGATATAGAGTTATTACTTTCGTTAGGTGTTAAAAGGGTAGTTATTGGATCTTCTGTAATATATACTCCAAAAAAAATACATGTTTGGTTGCAAGAATATGGAAATGATTCTATTGTATTAGCTTTGGATTTAAAAATTTCACGCGATAATTTTAAGGAAGTAGTAGTAAACGCATGGAAGAGTCCTTCTGGAATAAGTTTAGAAGAACTAATACATCAATTTTCTCCTTTAGGATTAAAACATGTTTTGTGTACTGATGTATCTAAGGATGGTACGTTATTAGGTCCTAATATAGATTTGTATAAATACCTTTCCGATTCTTTTAATCATATTCATTTTCAATCGTCTGGTGGAATAGGGTCTTTAAATGACATTATATCTATTCGACGGTCTGGAGTAAAAAATATAATTATTGGTCGAGCTTTATTAGAGAAAAAATTTAGTTTAATAGAGGCTATTAAATGTTGGCAAAACGGATAATTCCTTGTTTGGATGTAATATCGGGATCAGTAGTAAAAGGTGTTCAATTTAAAAATCATGAGATAGTAGGTAATATTATTCCATTAGTGAAACATTATATTGATCAAGGAGCTGATGAGTTAGTTTTTTATGATATAGCTGCTTCTCCAAGCAACGTATTACTAGAAAAAAAATGGATTGTAAAAATAGCAGAAATCATAAATATTCCATTTTGTGTAGCGGGAGGAATTAGAAATATCCATGATGTTAGAAATATTTTATCTTTTGGAGCAGATAAAATTTCCATTAATTCCCCAGCATTATCTGATCCGGATCTAATTAGTCGTATTGCCGATAACTTTGGTACGCAATGTGTAGTGGTAGGAATAGATTCATGGTTTGATAAGATGAGTAATAGCTATCAAGTGTATCAGTATACTGGTAGCGCAAAAAAAATTTTAAAAACACAATGGAATACTCTTAATTGGATAAAACGAGTACAAGAACTTGGAGCAGGAGAGATAGTATTAAACGTTATGAATGAGGATGGCATGCTCAATGGATATGATTTAAAACAATTAAAACAAGCTAGAAAGGTATGTCGTGTACCTTTAATTGCTTCTGGTGGTGCTGGACAATTACAACATTTTTATGATGTATTTCGTATAGCTAAAGTAGATGGCGCATTAGCTGCTTCTGTATTTCATAAAAATATAATTAATATAAAAAAACTTAAAAATTTCTTATTGAAAAAAGGTTTAGAAATCAGAGAATGTTAAAAACAATTAATGTGTGTGATATCAATTGGAAAAAAGTTAACAATATGGTTCCTGTTATTGTTCAACACAATGTTTCCGGTGAAGTTTTAATGCATGGATTTATGAATCAACAAGCTTTTTTAGCAACGCAAAATGAAAATTATGTTATTTTTTATTCACGTACTAAGAAAAGATTGTGGAAAAAGGGGGAAATTTCTAAAAATTATTTAAGAGTAGTGAATATGATTCTCGATTGCGATCAAGATACATTATTGATTTTAGCAATCCCTAAAGGTAATACATGTCATTTAAATAACGTTAGTTGTTTTAAGTCTTCTGTTTCAGATCTAACTTTTTTTTATTATTTAGAAAATTTTTTAAAATCTAAAAAGTTATATAGCTCTAAGGATTCGTATACTTCTAGTTTGCATAATATAGGTGTTAATAGAATATCTCAAAAAGTAGCCGAAGAAGCTATGGAAACAGTTATTGCAGCTGTAACAAAAAATAAAGTGGAGTTTGTTAACGAAGCTACTGATTTAATTTATCATTTGTTAGTACTATTACATCATTATGATTTAGATTTTTCTACGATTATTGCTAATTTACGAAAAAGAAGAAATCATAAAAGTAATGTAGCATAATATAATAATAATATTGATATAATATTTATAAGTGAGGAAATTTAGAATATGAAAAAAAACCAAATTGGTATTATTGGAATGGCAGTAATGGGTCGAAATTTAACATTGAATATAGCGCGTAATAAATATACTGTTTCGATATTTAATCGTTCATCTCATATCACTAAAGAATTTATTGAAAGTCATATAAATAAAAATATATTTCCTTTCTTTTCAATTAAAGAATTTGTTCAATCTTTGGAAACACCTCGATGTATTATTTTAATGATTAAATCTGGAACAGCTATCGATACGGTAATTGCATCGATGAAAGAATATCTTAATAAAGGAGATATTATTATTGATGGAGGAAATACTTTTTATAAAGATACTATGCGCCGTAATTATGAGTTGTTAAAAGATGAATTATATTTAATTGGAGCAGGTATTTCAGGAGGTGAAGAAGGTGCGTTATATGGTCCTGCTATTATGCCTGGTGGTCCAAAAAAATCTTATGATCGTGTTGCCCCAATTTTAGAAAAAATTTCTGCAAAATTTGAAGGAAAACCATGTGTTAGTTATATTGGTTCTGATGGATCAGGACATTATGTTAAAATGGTTCATAATGGAATTGAATACAGTAATATGCAATTAATAGCAGAATCTTATTTTATTATGAAAAATGTATTGAAGATAGATAATCAAGAATTGTCTGATATTTTTTGTAATTGGGATAAAGGTGAGTTAAGTAGTTATTTAATGTCTATTACTCGAGATATATTAATTGCGAAAGATGACAACGATAACTATATATTAGATTATATCTTAGATGAAGCTAGCAATAAGGGCACAGGAACATGGGCTACTAAAAGCGCATTAGATCTTAATGAACCCTTGACTTTAATTACTGAATCAGTTTTTTTTCGTTATATATCGTCTTTAAAATCGCAACGTTTGTTAGCATCAAAACTATTATTAGGACCTAAATATCATCATATATTGCATGATAAGTTAGATTTTATTGAAAAAGTTCGACAAGCATTGTATTTAGGAAAGATTATATCTTATTCTCAAGGATTTTCGCAGTTAAATAGTGCATCTAAAAAATATAACTGGAATTTAAAATATGCAGAAATAGCTCGTATCTTCCAATCTGGATGTATTATTCGTGCGAAAATTTTAAAATATATTCATCAGGAGTATTTAAAAAATACTAATATAGTGAATTTATTATTAACTTCCTATTTTAAAAATATTGTTAATAAATATCAAGATTCGTTGCGATATATTGTATCTATTTCTATTCAATGTGGAATTCCAATACCTGTATTATCATCTGCTATTACGTATTTTGATTGTTATCGTTCTGATGTTTTACCTGCAAATTTAATTCAGGCGCAAAGAGATTATTTTGGAGCTCATACATACAAAAGGATTGACAATTCTCATTATTTTCATACTAATTGGAAAAAAGTATAACTTGTTAATAATAAAAAATGATTTATATTTTTATTATAAATTATGATGTAAATATATACATTTTTAAATATATTATATTAGTTTTGTACTTCATAGTTATAGGTTTATCTTAATGAGATTAAGTGATAGAGATATTGAATTATGGTTGAAAAAGAAAAAGTTAGTTATTTTACCTACTCCATGTAAAAAATCAATTAATGGAGTAACTATTGATATTCGTTTAGGTAACGAATTTTATACGTTTTGTAATAATAAAAAAAAATGTGTTGATTTAAGTAAATCGAAACGTGAAATAGCTTTAGTAGTAAAGAAAATTATGAATAAGAAGATATTCATACCTAATGGTAAAAAATTTTTTTTAAAACCTGGAGCTTTGGTTTTAGCGGTTACTTTTGAAAAAGTTATTATTCCCAATGATTTAGTAGGTTGGATTGATGGCAGATCTTCTTTAGCACGTCTCGGATTAATGATTCATGCTACCTCGCATCGTATAGATCCAGGTTGGAGTGGAAACATTGTGTTAGAATGTTTTAATTCTGGCAACATTATATTGTCATTATGTCCAGGTATGTTAATTGCAGCTCTTAGTTTTGAAATATTGTCCAGTCCATCAATTAGACCATATAATATGAGAAAAAATGCTAAATATTTTAATCAAAATCAAGTAATGTTAAGTAAAATATATGAAGATTAAATATGTATATTATGATTTTTAATCATATTTAAAAACATTCTATGATACTATGGTGATAAACATTTGAGTTAATTAAACCATAACAATGGTACGCGGCAAGTATTTATTAAATCTTTTTAAAAAATATACGTTATAGTAATTATTTCGTATAAATATTTTTTCATTTAAATGATTTTTTATATTTTAATGGTTATTATTTATAATTATCGTAAGATATTTTAAGTAAAACTAAATATTATTCAATATTAAACTACAATTAAGAATTGTCTTATTATGATAAAAAAAAAATTTTAGTTACTTGTGCTCTTCCATATGCTAACGGTCCCATCCACATTGGACATATTTTAGAACATATTCAAGCTGATATTTGGGTTCGTTATAAGAAAATGAGAGGTCATGAAGTTTGGTTTATTTGTGCCGATGATGCTCATGGTACGCCAATTTTATTAAAATCTAAGCAACTTGGAATAGATCCTGAACAATTAATTACTACTATTAGACAAGAACACATTAGAGATTTTTCACGATTTAATATAAACTATGATAATTATTATTCTACACATAGTTCTGAAAATTTATTTTTTTTAAAAGATATATATAGTCGTTTAGAAGAGAGAGGATTAATCAAAAAAAAAATTATATCTCAATTGTTTGATTACAAAAGTAACATGTTTTTACCGGATCGTTTTGTAAAAGGTTTGTGTCCTGTTTGTTCTGCTCGAGAACAATATGGTGATCATTGTGAAAAATGTGGAAAAATATATGCTGCTACTGAATTAATTAATCCTAAGTCAGTAATATCAGGAACTAAACCTATATTAAAAGATTCTTTGCATTTTTTCTTTAATTTGCCTTATTTTAGTTCTATGTTAAGATCTTGGGTTTCTTCTGGAGTATTAGAGCAATCTGTAGTGAATAAAATTATGGAATGGTTTGAAACAGGATTACAAGAGTGGGATATTTCAAGAGATGGACCTTATTTTGGATATAACATTCCTGGTTTTTCAAATAAATATTTTTATGTTTGGTTGGATGCTCCTATTGGATATATTAGTACATTTAAAAATTTATGTAATAAAAATACTAATTTAGTTTTTGATGAATTTTGGAGAAAAGATTCAGAAACTGAATTATATCATTTCATTGGAAAAGATATTATATATTTTCATAGTTTATTTTGGCCGGCAATTTTAGAAGGTAGTAATTTTCGTAAGCCTACTAAAATTTTTGTGCATGGTCATGTAACTATTAATGGATTAAAAATTTCTAAGTCTAAAGGATCTATAATATCAGTAGATACTTGGCTAAAGGATTTAGATTCAGATAGTCTGAGATATTATTATGCTACTAAAATTTCGTCTAAAGCTCAAGATATAGAAATTAATGGAGACAATTTTATAGGTAAATTTAATTCTGACATTGTCAATAAAATTATTAATTTAGCTTCAAGAACCGTATATTTTGTATCTAATTATTTTAATGGTTATTTGTCAAGAAGTATTGATAATAAAGATTTATATAGTTCATTTGTCAATGGTACTAAAACAATAGAATGTTTATTAGAGAATAGTGAATTAAATTTAGCTATGATAATCATTGTAAAATTTGCAGATACAGCTAATAGTTATGTTGATGATAAAAAGCCGTGGATAATGCTTAAAAATGTTAAAGAACGTAATAGTCTCCATAACGTATGTACAACAGCAATTAATTTATTTAGAATATTAATGACTTGGTTGAAACCTATTATGCCTGATTTAGCAAAAAAAGCTGAAAAATTTTTAAATATAAAATTAATATGGAATGAAATTTGTAATCCGATTTTAAATCATAAAGTTTCTAATTTTCAACCATTATGTAAAAGAATTAGAAAATCTCAATTGAATTGTTTTTTTACATAATATTTTTATGATTTAAAATTATTTTTTTGTTGATTTTTTCAATAATAAAAATTAGTTTTCTATATTGTTAATCCATGATATGTTCCATGTGCAATTGCGTATATTACGTTCTTTTTGAGAAACAGTAAAAACTCCTAATGCGCTTATTAAGTTATTATTATAAAACAACAAAGGAATGTTATTTCTATTCCACGGAGCAATTCTATGTTCTTTCCATATTTTTGAAATGGATTTTTTTTTAGAGCAATTTTGAATTAAGAAGTGTCCTGAAACTTGAAAACGAATATTTATTAGTTCATTTTTTTTAGGATAAGGGAGTATAGTTCCAAATTTATTTTTAGTAATATATCCTAAGTTATTAGGTAATTTTAAAGCATTCCAAGGTTTATTCCATATTAGAATTAAATGTTTTATGCAAGGTAATATTTTTATTAAATATAGATTTTGTCTATATCTTCTTATTTCATAATTTTTAATTATTATTTTTGCCTTAGAATCTGGTTTAGACAAAATTATTTCATAATATATATTATGTATAATTCTATAAGAAGGAATAGTACAATTATTGATTTTAAACCACATTCTGAGTAAAGAGTTTCTCATTTCCAATTCAAGATTTTTAAAACTTGCAATACATAGAATAGAATTAGATATAAGATATTTTTCAAGTTGTTTTTTTAACGTAGAATATAATATTTTTTTTTCTTGTGCTAAAATAAATGCACTTTTTGCACATTTTTTTATAAAACTAGGCCATCTTTTTGTAAGTAAGGGTAATATTTTATGTCGAAGAAAATTTCTATCATATATTGTATCATAATTACTGATATCTTTTATCCAACTAATTTTCTTTTTAATTATCCATGATTTTATTTCAGATCTAGTTATATTTAATAATGGTCGGATTATGATGTTATTTTTAAAAAATGTACGTTGATATGATATTCCGCTTAAACCTGTTATTCCACTACCTCGTTTTAAAGCTAATAAAAAAGTTTCGCATTGATCATTTAAATTATGTGCTGTTAAAATGATTTCTTGTGGAGATATTTCTTCTTGTATTGCTTTGTAACGTTGGAATCTAGCAGCAGCTTCTATTCCTATTTTTTTTTTATTTATTACAATTTTTTTTATTATTAAAGAGATATTATTTTTTTCGCATGTTTTTTTGCAGTGTTCACTCCATTGATATGACTGTTCGTGCAATTGATGATTAATGTGAATGGCTCGAAATGTCAATTGAGGTCTAATTTTTTTAATTTTTAATAATTGATATAATAAAAAGGTAGAATCCAAACCTCCACTATATGCTAATAGAAAAGGAAAATTTATTTTTTTTTCTATGTATTTTATGATCATATGTAAGTAATGTTTTGTGAGGCGATAACATGAATATGTTTATAAAAATATGTTTGTGTCCGAGTGGATTCGAACCACTGACTTCTACCTTGTCATGGTAGTACTCTAACCAACTGAGCTACGGACACAATAAATAATATATTTTTATAATATTATATGGAGTTGTTTTTATTTGCAATAAAAATAGTTTTTAAATAATAAACTATTTTTTCAAACAGTACGTAATGATAATATTCTATATAAAGTCATTAAAGATGATGTTACTAGTGCTATTAAAATTCCAATCCAAAATCCAATCGCCCCCATTTTTGGAATAATGATATCTGTTAATGCTAACAGATATCCGATAGGAAATCCAAGTATCCAATACGATATGCATGTAATTAAAAAAATCATGTGAGTGTCTCGGTAACTTCTTAGAATTCCATTTCCTATTATTTGAAAAAAATCAAAAATTTGGTACATTGCAGCAATTAATATAATTTTTTCTGTTAATACGATAACATTGTTATCGATGGTATATAGAGTTATTATTTTGTGATAAAACAATGTAATAAGTATTGTTATTGTAGTAGACAAAATAAATCCCATTGTTTGCGCAGATATAATAATAGTAGAAATTTTTTTTAAGTTTTTTTTACCTAAATAAAATCCTATTCGAATACTAGTTGCAGTTCCTATGGATAGCGGAATAATAAAAATTAACGAACTAATGTTTAAAACAATTTGGTTAGCGATAATTTGAGTTATATTTAATGATGCTATTAGTAAGGTTATAAGAGTAAATAATGCAACTTCAAAAAATAACGATAAAGCAATAGGGAGTCCTATTTTACATAAATTCCAAATAATTTTAAAATTGGGAAAATATTTATAATTATTTAAATAGGATGTATTGTGAATTAACGAATCATTTTTTATCATTATTTTCATAAATAAAAACATAAACCAATACACAATGATAACTGAAAGAGCACATCCTGTACTACTTAAATGGAATAATTTTGGTTTTTTGTATACTAATAAATAATTTATAATTATGTTTAATATAAGTCCCATTAATCCAACTATCATAGCTGGTTTAGGTTTTAAATATCCTTCGCATTGATTTTGTATAACTTGAAAATATAAATATCCAGGAGTGCTCCATAACAACATCCTAACATAATTAATACTCTTTTGTTCTATAATAGGATCCATTTTATTAGTGATATTAATAAAATAGTGGACATTCCATAAAATAATCATGATAATTATTGACATAAATGTGGCTAGCCAATAAGCATTTATGATTTGATTTGGAATCATATTTTTTTTCTCTGATCCATTCATATATGATACAACAGGGACTAAAGATAATAGTAATCCATGTCCAAATAAAATAATTGGATACCAAATTGATATTCCGATTGATATAGCAGCTATATCGGTATTATTTAAAGATCCAATCATAATGTTATTAATAAATCCCATACTAATTTGTGAAATTTGTGCTAACATAATGGGAATAGTAATTTTTAATAATATTTTTATTTCTTTTAAATATTTTTTCATCCCTAACCCTGTATAGTATAAATTGTATTTTTAAAAAATTTAAATATCAAATATGCAGTTTTTGTATTTATCTGTGTTTTTGTATTTTAAAAATATTGTTTTATTGCATTTTGAGTATGTTTTTATTTTTTGATTTTTATTATAAATGGGTGTTTCATTATTTTATAATATTTTCATTGATATGTGGTTACGTTAGGAATTTTATGTTTACTGGTATTATTCAAGATATTGGAATAATAGTGTCGATAAAAAAATATAATAATTTTTTGCAGTGGATTGTACAATTGTATAATATCGACGCAACAAAATTATTGCTGGGGTCGTCTATATCTTGCAACGGATGTTGTTTGACTATTAAATCTATTACAAATAATACTGTTTGTGTTGATCTCATAAAGGAAACTCTAAAAATTACTAATTTAAGATTTTTACATATAGGACAACAAATTAACATTGAAAGATCAGTAAAGTTTGGAGAAGAAATTGGAGGACATTTGGTTTCTGGACATATCATGACTACCGCTACAATATATAAAAATATAACGTACAATTATAATAAAACGTTATGGATAAAATTAAATCAAGTATCTTTTATGAAGTATATTTTTTGTAAAGGATTTATATGTATTGATGGTGTCAGTTTGACTATTGGTCATGTTAAAAAAAATATGTTTTGTGTATTTTTAATTCCAGAAACTATGTTAAATACTACTATTGGAAATAAAATGGTTGGAGATCTAGTAAACTTAGAAATAGATTTTCTTACTAAGGTTATTGTTGATAGTGTAGATAGATTTATGTCAAAAATTTAACGAAAAAATTATATTTTTGTGTATGAGATATTATTGCATTTAATATCATCATGTATATGATAATTCTTAAAAAATTTATATAAATTCGAATATAGTATGTATACAATTTTAAACTAATAATGATTAAATTTTTCGTAGTTCTGAAAATAGTTTTATTGCAAATTGTATTATATTTTTTACTATCAATTTAATATGTATAATTTTAATTTTTACTTATGTTTTACAAATTATATTTCATAAATTTTATTTTTTCTATTGCTAATAGTTTTTCAAATATTTATAATAGTTAGATTTTTTTAAAAAAAAGATATATTTAAAATTTTTTTATTTCTATTAGTAAAATATAGGTATTATGGTGAGTTACGTTTTATTTTTTTTAAATAATATGTTAGTAAACAATTTAGTTTTAGTACAGTTTTTAGGATTATGTCCTTTTATGGGAACTTCTAAAACAGTTAATGCAGCGATTGGATTAGGATGTGCTACTATTGGAGTGATAACGTGTATCTCTATTATATCGTGGATAATTAATTACGTTGTATTAGTCCCATTAGATTTGTTGTGTCTTAGAATTATGACCTATATGTTAGTTATTTCAGTTAGTGTACAAATTGTTGAAACGATAATAAAAAAAGTTAGCCCCGTCTTATATAGATCATTAGGTATATATTTACCATTAATTACTAGTAATTGTTCAGTTTTAGCTATTCCTTTATCAAATATACGTTTAAATTTTAATTTTTTACAATCATTTTTATATGGTCTTAGTGCTTCTATAGGTTTTTTACTAGTGTTAACAATGTTTTCTAAAATAAGAGAACGTTTATTTTTATCTGATGTTCCTTATCCTTTTAAAGGAAATCCTATTGCATTGATTACTGCTAGTTTGATGTCTGTTTCGTTTATGGGGTTTAATGGATTATTAAACGTATGATTTTTTTTATGTTGTATGCAATTTTTTTTTTGGTTTGTTAAGTATTTTTTTAGGATTGTTAATAAATTATGTTTCACATAAATTTAACATTGATTGTGATCCTATCGTGGACAAAATCGATGCATTGTTACCTCAAACGCAATGTGCACAATGTAACTATCCTGGGTGTTATGCTTATGCTAGTGCAATTGGAAATGATGGCGAAAGTATAGATAAATGTATTCCTGGTGGTAATGAAATTGTTTTTAAAATTGCAAATTTGCTAAATTATGATGAACTAAAATATAAAAATTTATATTCTTCTACAAATGTACTCCAAAAAATAGTAATTATTGATGAAAATAATTGTGTTGGTTGTTCAAAATGCAGATTAGTATGTCCTGTTGACGCTATAGTAGGATCATACAATTTTATGCATACAGTTTTACCAAGTATGTGTACTGGTTGCGGTTTATGTATACCTTTGTGTCCTACGAATTGTATTAAAGAAAAAAAAATATTATATGATAATCTTGATTGATTGTTTTAAAAGAAATATATGTAAATATATTGATTACATGATAAATATTGTTAAAATTTTTCTTTCGTGTATTGAAAATATACTTGTATTTCGAAAATCACATGATTTTGATGGAGGAATAGATTTTATTTCTATGAAATCTAATCAAACATCGTCTGAATTAAATATTCTCGATACTCCAAAAATACTCACTATTTTAGTAAATGACGTAGTGGTTGCAAAAAATAAAGTAGTAGTTAATGTTGGACAAATAGTATTACGTGGTCAAGTATTAGTATTGGGATATAAAAACATTGCTCCAATTCATTCTCCTGTATCCGGTTTAATTATTCAGATTACAAATGAAGAATTTAAATTTTTTTCTAATAAACGTTATAATGTTATTAATATACAGTCTGATGGAAAAGATCGATGGATTAATCGTATTCCAATTCACAACTATAAAGATTTAAGTGTTAATAAAATTATTCAATTTATTTATAATGCTGGAATCGTAGGATTAGGCGGAGCTGGATTTTTATCTTCTAAAAAATTAAAATATTCTATTAAAAAAGTACATACTTTAGTAGTAAATGCTGCTGAAAGTGAACCGTATGTTACATCTGATGATTGTTTGATGCAAAATTTTTCTACAGAAATTGTACAAGGATGTCAAATTGTGATGTGGATTTTGAAAATTAAATATGTTGTAATTGCTATAGAAGATGATAAAAATTTAGCATATATTAAAGTTAATAATGCAATAAATAATCTTTCTGGTTTTGAAATACGAAAAATAAAAAAAAAATATCCATCTGGTAGCAGCAAACAATTAATAAAAACATTATTTAATAAAGAAATTCCTTCAGGAAAACATTCCATACATTTGGGAATAATTCTATTTAATGTTTCTACTGTTTTTTCTATCAAACGAGCTATATTGAATGGAGAGCCTATAACTGAAAGAATTGTTACTCTTTCAGATGAAGATGCATTATATCAGAAAAATTTTTTAGTTCGAATAGGTACTCCTATTAAACATATATTACTGGAAAACAATATTAATTTTAAGAGCAATAGCATTATTTTAGGAGGTCCAATAACTGGATCTATAGTTGACAATGTTAATTTTCCAATTTTGAAAACTAGTAATAGTGTTTTATTCTTAAAATCCTCACTTTCGAAATATGAGTTAGAACGACCTTGTATACGTTGTACCATGTGCTCTAGTGCATGTCCAATGAATTTATTGCCAGAACAATTGTATTTTTATAGTAAATCGTGTGATCATGATAAATCTAAAGAATATTTTATCCAAGAATGCATTGAATGCGGTATTTGCGAGCAAATATGTCCTAGCAATATTCCTTTATTAACTTATTTTAGAAAAGAAAAATCAAAAATAAACCAAATAATTTTAAAAGAAAATTTATCTACTAAATTTAAAAAATTGTTTTTGTCTCGTCAATCTAGATTACGTTCTTTAGAATCTATTAATGAAAATATTATATTGTCTAATAGTATTTTAGATAAAAAGTTTGAAGAAAATACCATTATGGATAAAAAAATTAAGAGTGTAATTTCGAAAAAGTCTAAAAATGTAAGGCAAGTAGAGTTAGAATCTGCTATCAATCGAGCTAAACATAGGAAAAAATTGAATAGATGTTTAATAGATAGATGATAATATTATTATATGTTTTTTTGAGATTAATTTTGCAAGATTAAATTATGGATTATCAATATACTAAAGTTAGTAGTATCTTTTTCTTCAGAAGTACTAATGATATTATGTTATTAGTAATATTAGCTATAATTCCTGGAATAATAATAGAATGTTATTATTTTAAAATAGCAATATTAATTCAAATATTACTTGCTAGTCTTGCATCAGTAATGTTTGAATTATTTGTTTTGAAGTTGAGGAAAAAAGAAATTTATACATATTATTTTGATTTTTCTCCAGTGTTAACTGGAATTTTATTGGGATTAAGTTTGCCTGCTTATTCGCCGTGGTGGATATCTATTATAGGGTCATTTTTTTCTATTGTGATAACAAAACAATTATATGGAGGCTTGGGATATAACATATTTAATCCTGCAATGGCAGGATATGCAATATTACTAGTTTCGTTTCCTGTTTTAATGACTAATTGGTCTTTTCAGAATAATTTAGCATTACTTGATACGTTGAGTTTTAAAGACGTAATGTCAATTATTTTTTTTACTAATTTGGAAGATTATTATAAAATGATATCTCAATTTTGTGAGATGCCTACTTTTATAACCCAAGTTACGCCTTTAGAACAAATTAGAATACACAACAAAAATATTTTAGTTAACGTTACTTCTTTTATGTCCTTTTTAGATAATGTAGCAATGTATCGTCATTGGATATTAATTAATTGTGGTTTTTTTATAGGAGGTATTTTTTTATTGATTAAAAAAATTATTTGCTGGAGAATTTCTTTTAGTATTTTATTATCTCTTTTGTCTTGTTATTTATTTGATTTTTTTTATTTGAAGCACGATGATGTTTCTCCATTAATTCAATTATTTTTAGGAAGCACTATGATAAGTGTTTTTTTTATTGCAACAGATCCTGTTACGACATCAATAACTAAGATAGGACGTATAATATTTGGAGGTTTTATTGGAGTTTTAATATGGATTATCAGAACTTTTGGAGGATATCCTGATGCTATATCGTTTTCAATATTGCTTGCTAATTCTCTTGTTCCGTTAATAGATCATTATACTCAACCACGTATTTATGGGAAAATAAAATAATTATTATGTTAAAAAAAAATCGTTCAATTTCAATAACGTTATTTATTTTTTCTATTGTTACGGCAAGTAGTGTAATTATAGTATATTTATTAACTAAACCTATAATAATGTTTCAAAAAGAATATCATCAAAAAATTGTTTTAGATACTATTTTACCTAAAAATCTTTTACATAATACGATTACTTCGTGTTTTATTATGAATCATAAACTTTTAGGGGATGATAAAAACCATCGGTTTTGGATAGTTAGAAAAAATGATAAAATAAAAGCTATAATTTTTGAAACAATAGCACCAGATGGATATTCAGGAAATATAAAAATGATTGTATCTTCTGATTTAAATAATAAAATTTTAGGTGTACGTATATTGGATCATCATGAAACTCCTGGATTGGGAGATAAAATTGATATTAAGATTTCAGACTGGATCACTAGATTTTCAGGTGTTGTTATCTCAGGTTTGAATGATTCTAACTTTTCTTTAAAAAAATATGGAGGTAACATTGATCAATTTACAGGAGCTACTATTACTCCATTAGCTGTAGTTAACGCTATCAAGAGAACTGTTAGTTTAGTAAATAATGTAGCATTTAAAAATAAAAAGTTTGATAATTGTAGTTCTTATTATGAATAGTTTTTTTAAAATTTTAAATTATGGAATATGGACGAATAATTCTTCTTTGGTGCAATTGCTTGGATTATGTCCTATGTTGGCAGTGACTATTAATGCTACTAATGCATTAGGATTAGGCTTGATAACAACATTAGTTTTAATTTGTACGAACGTCATTATATCGGTCTGTAGATTTTGGATTCCTAAAAATGTTCGTATTCCTATTTATATAATGATTATTAGTGCTGTCGTAAGTTGTTTTGATTGTTTAATTAATGCGTATGCATTGAATTTATATCAATCTTTGGGTATGTTTATTCCTTTAATTATTACTAATTGCGTTATATGTAGTCGAGCTGATTTTATTGCTATGAAGAGTTCTGTATTTATTTCGTTTATGGATGGATTATTTATAGGATTAGGATCTACTTTAGCGATTTTTATAATTGGATCTATTAGAGAAATTATTGGAAGTGGAACACTTTTTTTTGGTATTGAAAATTTATTTGGGTCTTGGTCGAAGTTGCTTTATGTAAAAATAATTAATTCTAATCATACAATGTTGTTTTTTTTATATCCTTCGGGTGCATTTATGGTTTTAGGATTTGTTTTAGCTGGAAAAAATTTTATAGATAAAAAAATTAGTTCGAACAATTGTTCGTTATGTTTGAACAAGTGTTTATCGCATCAAGGAAAAAAATAGTTGCATTTTGATTTACTTAATGAAATTTTGCTTATTTTTTCTAAAACTAATCCTGAACCGAAAATAGAATTAAATTTTTCTTCAAGTTTTGAATTATTAATTGCAGTAATATTATCAGCGCGATCTACTGATCGTATGGTAAATAAAGTGACTAAACGTTTGTATAGCGTTGCTAATACACCTTCATCTATTTTGTCAATAGGTACACAAGGTTTAAAGAATTATATAAAAACATTAGGTTTATTTAATAAAAAATCTTCTAATATTATTAGAACTTGTGATATTTTATTAAATAGATATAATGGAAAAGTTCCTAATAGTTTTATTGATTTACGATCTTTGCCAGGAGTAGGAAGGAAAACTGCCAATGTAGTTTTAAATTGTATATTTCAAAAAAAAACTATTGCAGTAGATACACATGTATTTAGAGTTTGTAATAGAATGGGGTTTATACAAGAAACAACAAAAATAAAAACAGAAAAAAAGTTATTGAACATAATTCCTGAAGCATTTAAGTTACATTTTCATAATTGGTTGGTTCTTCATGGCCGTTATGTATGTACGTCTAAACGTCCGAAATGTTCTATATGTTTGATTAAACATTTATGTCAATTCGAGTATAAAAATATTTAGTATAGTAATGTTGTAGTATTAATTAAATTTTTTTATATTATGATTTTTATTTTATATAGATGTAGTATCCATGGACAGTAAAATTAAAATTATATTTTTATATAGCATATATTATTGCATCGTATTGTAAGGTTTTTATTTAATTTTGCGTTATATATTTCATTTATTTTAATTATTTCATATATATGTTTTATTTATTTTTTTAAACATTTTATAATATATTTTTCTAGCATTGTTGACTATATTAGATAAAATTTTTAGTTAGGGATCGATTATAGTAAATAATTATGTTGGAGACTTAGTTTAATATAATTAATAATTGTACTATATTAAAAATTAATTTATGTTGTATTTTAGTATTAGGAAATTTTATGCATCAAGGTAATTTAATTCATGAATTTCAGCAAAGAAATTTAATAGCCCAAATAACTAATGAAAAAAAATTAATGCGTTTAGTTCAAAATAACAATATTTCTTTGTATTGCGGTTTTGATATAACTGCGGAAAGTTTGCATATAGGCCATATTTTACCATTATTATGCTTAAAAAAATTTCAAAAATTTGGTCATAAACCTGTTGTCTTATTAGGAGGCGCAACAAGTTTAATTGGCGATCCAAGTTTTAAAAATGCTGAAAGACAGTTAAATTCAATAGAACTGATTAATGTTTGGAAAAAAGCAATTACTGATCAAGTTTCTTTATTTTTAGATTTTAATTTAAGTTTTAGTAGTGCAATGATTGTAAATAATTATGAATGGTTTGAAAATTTATCTTTATTAACATTTTTGCGTGTTGTAGGAAAAAAGTTTTCTATTAAAAAGATGATTACTAGAGATGCGGTAAAAAAACGCATCAATCGCGAAGGAACAGGAATTTCATTTACAGAATTTTCTTATAATTTATTACAAGCGTATGATTTTTCTTTTTTACATCATAAGTATAATGTAATATTACAAATTGGCGGATCTGATCAATGGGGAAATATTGTATCTGGAATTGAATTAATTCGAAAATTATATAAAAATGAGACCTTTGGTTTAACGTTGCCCTTACTAACACAAAAAAATGGAATGAAATTTGGAAAAACGGAAAATAATACAGTATGGTTAGATTCAAATAAAACTAGTCCTTATAAATTTTATCAATATTGGATTAATATATCTGATAGTGATGTATATAAATTTTTAAAGTTTTTTACTATTTTAAACATATCTGAAATAGATGCTATGGAAGATTTTACTTCTAGTATTAAGTTAAATGAAGCTAAATTGTTTTTGGCAAAGTACCTTACTGAAATAGTGCATGGTCCACATGGAGTTCAAGCAGCCCAGCGTATTTCTTCGTGTTTATTTTATGGAAATTTTTTTAATATGAAAGAATCTGATTTTTTTCAATTAGAACAAGATGGCGTTCCTTTAATTAACATATCAGGTATTCGAGATTTGCAACAAGTATTAGTTGACTCTTGTTTGGCTCCATCTCGTACTCAAGCTAGAAATATGATTCTATCTAATTCTATTTCTATCAATAATGTTGTACAGAATGATGCAATGTATGTTTTTTCAAATAATGATATCTTATTTAGAAGATATACGTTATTGTCTCGAGGAAAAAAACATTTTTATTTGATATGTTGGAGTAAATGATTATAACATTTATATGTATTGTTGATAAAACTTTTTTTTAAATACAGAAACTTATATATCGAAACTTTCTCCACAACCGCAGAAATTTCTTATTTTGTTATTTTTGAATTGAAATATATAATTTATACCTTTCTTAACGAAATCTATTTTTGTTCCGTCTAATATTAATATGTGTTGAAAATTTATTAAGATTAATATTTTTTGAGAAATAAAACTAATATCAGTATCGTGTATTGTTTTTATTGGTTCCATATAATATTTCATTCCAGCACATCCTGATTTTTTTATTCCTAGTTTAATTCCCTTTTTGTTTTCTTTTTGTATTAATTTATAGATTTGTTTTTCTGCATGGTAGCTTATTTTTATTCCTTTAACATTTTTAGCGTATTTTTTTGTAGAAAATAAGGTTATATAAGTGTTTTCATTCATTTTATATTCTCGTATTGATATTTGTATGATGTTATTTTTTATTTAATTAAGAACAAAATATAATACGTTTTTAAATATTAAAATACAAATAAAATTTATGTATGTAAATATATAGCATTAAGTAGTATAATTGATTTTTTATCTATTGCTTTAATAGAAATAAGATATTTTAATTTTTTATTATCCATAAATATAGACTTATTGTATTGTATCGACTAAAAAAATTCAATGGATTTATTTAGTAATATCAATGTATCATAAATATGTTATATAAAATATACGACGTTCTTTTTATATTTTAGGCTCTATAACTGTTTACAACTTCAAGTACTAAAAAATAGATCATTATTCAACTTTAGTATTAAAATTTTTTTAAATTTATTTTTTTATAATTTTTGTACGTATAATGCTTAAGGAAATATAAAGGTATAATATTTATATGCAAAATAAGCGAGAAAGTATGGATTTACCGCAAGCTATTTTTTCTCTAATATTTATTATTATTATGATTTTTTCTAGTCTATGGATTATGCGTCCATTTTTTTTAGGATTTTCTTGGGCTAGTATGGTAGTAATAGCAACATGGCCAGTGTTTTTAAAATTGCAATCTTTATTATGGGGTAATCGAGCATGTGCTGTTATAACAATGATTATCATTTTATTATTAATTTTCATCATTCCAATTTTTTGTTTAGTGAATAGTTTAATTGACAACAGTACTTCAGTAATTCGTTGGTTAAGTTCAGAAAATTTAAGATTTCCTGATCTTTATTGGTTACAAGATATTCCCATTATTGGAGTAAAATTATTTTCTAGTTATCAAAAATTATTAGACGAAGGTGGTGCTGAATTAATTACTAAAGTACAACCATATATGGGTAAAACTACTGAATTTTTTGTCGCTCAAGTAGGTCATGTTAGTCGATTTATTATTCATTTAATTTTAATGTTAATTTTTAGTTCTCTTTTATATTGGAATGGCGAGAGAATGAGAAATATCATTAGACATTTTGCAGTTCGTTTGGGTTCGCATTCTGGAGATTCAGTCGTTTCTTTAGCTGGACAAGCAGTTAGAGCAGTGGCTTTAGGAGTTGTTGTTACTGCATTAGTTCAAGGAATTTTAGGGGGGATAGGATTAGCTATTTCTGGTATTCCATATTCTTCTTTGTTAATGATGTTGATAATTCTTTTATGTTTAGTTCAATTAGGACCATTGCCTGTATTAATTCCTGCCATTATATGGTTATACTGGCATGGTAATACTACTTGGGGGACGGTTCTATTAATTTGGAGTTTTATCGTATGTGTATTAGATCACGTATTGCGTCTTATTCTTATACGAATAGGTGCTGATTTTCCAACTGTATTAATTTTATCAGGAGTAATAGGTGGTTTGATTGCGTTTGGTATGATTGGTTTATTTATTGGTCCAGTAGTACTAGTAATATCATATCGTCTTATTTCTTCTTGGATGGATGAAATACCCGCTCCTAATTCTTTATCAAAAGAATCGATAAAACATTTTTTATTAAAAAATAAAATTAAAAACAAAGATTAATAATATTAATTAAATAATTCATATTTATTTCTTTTGATAATAATAATTTATAAAAAATAGACGAGTTATTTTGAATGTTTTAATGATTATATTTTTAATATATTATTTTCAATTTGCATAATATTATTAAAGTAATTTTGTAATATAATCATTAGTGACATTAATTGTGTGAATTATTAGTGTAAGTATTTTATTAGTTATTTTTAAAATAAAATTTATTGCATTAATTATTAATATATTTTTTGAATTATATTATTCTTGAATAAAATTTTTTTTGTAATTACTTTAATATTGTTGTTTAAAATTTTGAATACCGTAAATAAAAATATATTTAATTATTTTTAAAGATATTTTAAATAAATTATTAGTCATATTTATCTTTTATATAATAACTTAATGATTATTTTTTAGAACATTGGTATTTTTTATTTAAGATATTTTTAATGTTAAAGCATTTAAAAATAATATTTATTTTAAATAATTTTTTATATAACGCATTTTCCTTATTGTAAATTTTATAATTGATGCTTCATTATACTGATTATAATTTTATTATATTATAATATAGTACATATTTAGAGAAAAACATGAAAAAAACAGACGAATTAAGAACAATACGAATTGATCCATTAATTACCCCATTTGAATTAGCAAAACGTTATCCTATCACCTCTTCTATTATGGATACTGTTATTCAAGCTAGAAAAAATATAGCCAATATTATGACAGGAACTGATTTACGTTTATTGGTTGTCATAGGGCCTTGTTCAGTTCATGATCCTTTAGCTGCAGTAGAATATGCAAGAAAATTGAATGATCTGCGTAAAAAATATTCTTCTCGCCTAGAAATTGTAATGCGTACTTATTTTGAAAAACCACGTACTGTAGTAGGATGGAAAGGACTAATTTCTGATCCTGATTTAAATGGTAGTTTTCGAGTAAATCATGGTTTATCAATTGCTAGAAAACTATTGTTAGATATTAATGAATTAGGATTACCTGCTGCAACTGAATTTTTAGATATAGTAATCGGACAATTTATAGCAGATTTAATAAGTTGGGGTGCAATAGGAGCAAGGACTACTGAAAGTCAAATTCATCGTGAAATGGCATCAGCATTATCTTGTCCAGTAGGATTTAAGAATGGAACTGATGGGAATATACGAATTGCAATAGATGCTATTCGCGCTGCAAGTGTTAAGCATTTATTTTTAGCGCCTGATAAACATGGACAAATGACCATAAATCATACTAGTGGAAATCCATTTGGACATGTTATTATGAGAGGAGGAAAATCTCCTAATTATCATGCTAAAGATATAGATTTAACTGTGAGATATTTGCAAGAGTTTAATCTTTTAGAATATTTAATGATAGATTTTAGTCATGGAAATTGTTTAAAGCAGCATAGACGTCAGTGTGATGTAGGAGAATCTATATCAAAACAAATTAGAGATGGTTCTACAGCTATCTTTGGTGTTATGATTGAAAGTTTCATAGAAGAAGGATCTCAAAAAGTTATACATAATAAACCATTAATATATGGAAAATCAATAACTGATCCTTGTTTGGGTTGGAATGATAGTGTGTATCTTATTCAAAAATTAGCTAATGCTGTAAATAGTAGATTTTAACTTTTTTAATGTTAACCTTAATTTTTTTTACTAGTATTTTTATATAAAATTATATATTTAATTAATTATTTTTAAAAATCAGTTTTTTTTGATATGGATGTTAATATATGTATATTGAGTTTTTTTGTTTTTTATATCAACATATTATGTTTTATATTTAAATGTTTATGAATACAGTACATAGAGCAATGTTGAAGTTAAGGATTGGAAATGCCTGTTATTACGTTGTTAGACGGAAGTAAACTAATATATAAAAATGCTATTTCAATTTTAGATATTGTAAAAAACATTTCTCCTAGTTTAGTAAAAAATTGTTGTTTTGGATATGTCAATGGCATAAGCGTAAGTAAGTACACTATGATAGATTATGATGCTGATATTAGAATAATTTATGATCACGATAAAATTTATTTAGATATTATTCGTAATGCTCTTACTTGTGTTTTAGGGTATGCTGTAAAAGAGCTATGGCCTAATTCTAAAATTGGTAAGAAGTTTGTTACAGAAAATGGATTTTATTGCGATATAGATGTAAACTTCACGTTTAGAAATACAGATTTAACTTTATTAGAAAGTCGTATGTTAGACATAATTCAAAGAAAATATAATGTTTACGTGAAAAAAGTAACATGGAAAAAAGCGTATGAAATTTTTGACAAATGTTCTGAAACATATAAATTACTTATTTTAAAAAATGATTTTGATATTAATCATATTATTTCTTTATGTTTTCATCAAACGTATGTTGATTTTCAATGTGGTATTTCAATTCCCAATGTTTCTTTTTGTCGTTATTTCAAATTACAAAAATTTTCTGGTGTATATTGGAATGGAAAAACAGAAAATAAAATCTTACAAAGAATTTATGGAACGGCATGGAATACATTGAATGAATTAAAAATACATTTGGAATATGTACATCAGTCTGAAAAAAGAGATCATAGGAAAATATCTAAGAAATTGAACTTGTATCATATTCAAGAAGAATCACCAGGTATGATTTTTTGGCATCATAATGGTTTAGTTGTTTTCCGAGAATTAAAAAAATTTATGCGTGAGAAACTATGCAAATATCGATATCAGGAAGTTCAAACACCATTGATTATGAATCAAAAAATTTGGAAAGATAGTGGACATTTAGACAATTATCGAGAATTCATGTTTATGACATATTCGGAAAATAATGTTTATGGAATAAAACCTATGAATTGCCCTGGTCATGTTCAAATTTTCAATCGTATTTTACATTCTTATCGAGATCTTCCTATTCGTATGTCAGAATTTGGCAGTTGTCATAGAAATGAACCATCAGGTTCTTTACATGGATTAATGAGGATTAGAAATTTTACGCAAGATGACGCTCATATTTTTTGTAGAAACGATCAAATTCGTAGTGAAATTAGTAATTGCATAAAGATGATATACGATGTTTATGCGGTCTTCGGTTTTAAAAAAATTTTAGTGAGGTTATCTACTCGACCTAGTAATAGAATTGGAAGTGATGAGGTATGGGATAGAGCTGAAAATGATTTAGCAATGTCATTGAAAGAAAATGGTGTATTATTTGAATATCAACAAGGAGAAGGAGCATTTTATGGTCCCAAGATTGAATTGTCTTTACGTGATTGTTTGGGAAGAATTTGGCAATGCGCAACTATACAATTAGATTTTTATTTGCCTAAGAATTTAGGTGCTTTTTATATTGACAAAAATAATGAAAAAAAAGAACCTATAATAATTCATAGAGCAGTATTAGGATCAATTGAACGATTTATAGGAATTTTAACAGAAGAATATTCTGGTAATTTTCCAGTTTGGTTAGCTCCTGTACAGGTAGTTTTGATCAGTGTAAACAAGCAACATGTAAAATATATCACGATGTTGTTTAATAGCTGGCTTGATTTGGGCATACGAGTTGAAATAGATACAAGAAATGAAAAAATTAGTTTTAAGATTAGAGAGCAAATTTTAAAAAAAATTCCATATATTGTTATTTGTGGTGACAAAGAAGTAGTTAGTAATAAAATTACTTTTAGAATGCGTTCTGGAAAAAATGTTGCATTAGTAGATATACAATATTTTATTGAAAAACTAAATACAGAAATTATAAATCGAAGTTTATATTTTTCGGAGGAATAAAGTATTAAAGGTGGAAAAAGAACACAAATCATAAAATCCAATCGAATCAATCACGAAATTCGTGCTTTTAAAGTGCGTCTTTCTGGTTTTAATGGAGAACAGATTGGTATTGTTACTTTAAAAGACGCTTTAAATAAAGCAAAAGAAATAGGAGCAGATTTAGTTGAGATTAGTCCAAATGCTGAACCTCCAGTATGTCGTATTATGAATTATGGAAAATTTTTATATAAAAAAAGTAAATCTATTAAGGAACAGCGAAAGAAACAAAAAATAATTCATGTTAAGGAGGTTAAGTTTCGTCCTGGTACTGACGAAGGTGATTATCAAGTTAAATTACGTAGTTTGATTCGTTTTTTAAAAGATGGGCATAAAGTAAAAATTACTTTGCGTTTTCGTGGACGTGAAATGGTTCATCAACAAATTGGTATACAAGTATTGACTCGCATTAAAAATGATTTAATAGAATTAGCTTTAATAGAAACTTTTCCATCTAAAATTGAAGGTCGTCAAATGATCATGATTTTAGCACCTAAAAAAAAGTAACAACATGGTTACAATACCATTTACAATTACAATTAATAGTATTTTGTTGTTTTCATTACATTCCTATGTTAATTTTAGATTGGAATATTATAATGCCTAGAATTAAAACTTTACGTAGTGCAGCTAAGCGTTTTAAAAAAACTGCATCTGGCAGATTTAAGAGAAAACAAGCCAATTTAAGACATATTTTAACGAAAAAATCTACTGATCGTAAAAGAAATTTGCGTTCAAAAATAATGGTATCTCAGAAAGATAACAATAGGGTTCGTTTATTTTTACCTTATTTATGAATTACTTGAAATTTATTTTAAGAAAAGGAGAAAAACACCATGACTCGTGTAAAACGTGGGGTAATTTCTCATGCTCGTCATAAAAAAGTTTTGAAAAAAGCCAAAGGTTATTATGGTGCACGATCAAGAACTTATAGATCAGCTTGTCAAGCTGTTGTTAAGTCGGGGCAATATTCTTATCGTGATCGTCGTCAAAAAAAACGTCAATTTAGAAAATTATGGATTTCTCGTATCAATTCTGCTGCACGTGTTAATCAGATGTCTTATAGTCAATTTATGTATGGTTTAAAAAAATCATTAATACATATTGATCGAAAAATATTATCTGAAATTGCACTTTTTGACAGCAATGCTTTTAATTTATTAGTACAACATTCAAAAAGTTCATTATAATAAGAATGAATATTTAGGAGGGAGTAACTAATCTCTCCTAATGTAAAAAAATGGTTTTGTAATGATTAAATTATGTAAAATATATAATATAGTTTAAATTATAATTCGTATTATTTAAAGACTGAGATAATTTTAAAAAGCTTCCAAATAGGAAGCTTTTTGATATGGTTGGTATTTTATCATTTTATGGTATGTAATAGAGCACTAAGGAAAAATCGTGTTTGATTCTTTAAAATTAATGCAATTAGTAAATATAGAGATAAAAAATGTTACGACTATACAAGAATTAAATGTATTAAAAGTAAAGTATTTAGGAAAAAAAGGATATGTTTCTTCTAAAATATTACAATTACGTCATGTTTCAAAAAGTGAAAAAAAAAGATTTGGTGCAATGCTAAACAAAGTTAAAACTGATTTAAAAATTTTATTTTTTAGATATCAGCAACAGTTAGAAAAATCTTCTTACGATAAATCATTACAGGAAGATGCTATTGATATATCATTGCCTGGACGTCGTAATAACATTGGTACATTACATCCAATAACTCAAATAATTAATGATATAGAAAATTTTTTTTTAAAATTAGGATTTGAAATTGTTAGAGGACAAGAAATAGATGATGATTATCATAATTTTGATGCGTTAAATATTTCAAAAAATCATCCGTCTAGAACTGATCATGATACCTTTTGGTTTGATTCTCATCGTTTATTACGAACTCAAACTTCTAATATGCAAATTAGATCTATGAAAAAAATGCAATTACCAATTACAATTATTGTTCCGGGAAAGGTATATAGAAATGATTGTGACAGTACTCATACACCTATGTTTCATCAAATTGAAGGGTTAGTAATTGACAAAAACGTAAATTTTTCTAATTTAAAATGGATAATCGAATTATTTTTGAATTATTTTTTTAAAAATAGTATTAAAATTCGATTTAGACCGTCTTATTTTCCTTTTACTTTTATATCAACTGAAGTAGATATTTTAGGAAATAATAAAAAATGGTTAGAAATATTAGGTTGTGGAATGGTTCATCCAAATGTATTAAAAAACGTTAATATTAATTCAAAGGAATATTCTGGTTATGCTTTTGGTTTAGGAGTAGAAAGAATTGCTATGTTGCGTTATGGAATTACAGATATTCGTACATTTTTTGAAAATGATTTAAAATTTCTTAAACAATTTAAATAAAAGTGAGTATGCAGTAATGGAATTTAGCGAAAGATGGTTACGAGAATGGATAAATCCAGATGTAAATATTCGATTGTTGTGCAATCAAATGACGGAATTAGGATTAGAAGTAGAAAAAGTTACAAAAATTTCAAGTATGTGTACTAATTTGATTGTTGGTGAGATAATTGAATGTTTAATACATTACAGTATTACTCAATTGTTATTAGTAAAAATTAATATTGGAAATGGTATATTTATTCAAGTGATATCAAGACAGTGTGTTAATTTTATAAAAGGTGATAAAGTAGTTATAGCTACCAAAAATTCTAGATTATTTGATAACACGTTTGTTAAGTTAGTTGAATCGCAAGCAATACAAAATGATGGAATTATTTGTTTTTATGAAGATTTAGGTATAATAAATATCGATGGTAGTATTATTATATTACCATTTGATGCTGTAGTAGGTTCGAATGCATGTGAATATTTGTCTTTAGATGATCACATTATTAAAATTAGTAGTACTCCTAATCGTTCAGATGCATTAAGTATATTGGGTATAGCACGAGACCTTGCAGCATGGAACAATTTGTCTCTTCCGCATTTACAAAAATATTTTAATTTAGTCAAGAGTGTAGAAAAGTTAGAAATAGTAATTGATATTCCAGATATTTGTTTTCGTTTTTTTGGAAGAATTATAACTAATATTGATGCGACAGTCAATACTCCGTTTTGGATGTTAGAAAGACTTAAACGTTCTTCCATAAAATCTTCTAATGTTATTGTAAATATTATAAATTATGTATTAATAGAATTAGGGCAGCCGTTATATGCTATTAATTTAAGTAGTATTTTTAACAAAATTATTATAAGAAAATCTTATAAGAATGAAATTTTTGTTAGTGACAATGATCAAAGAATATTGATGGATGATGATACGCTAGTAGTATCAGATGAAGAAAAAATATTAGTTTTAGGTGGACATGTTAATTCTTGTATTTCACAAATAGACTTTGATTCCAAAAGTTTATTTTTAGGATGTGGATTTTATGTTAATCAAGATATTTCTAAAATATCGTTTAAATATGGATGTAAAAATGCTTTTACAAATTGTTATGCAAGAGGAATTGATGCAACTATACAACATGAAGTATTGGAATATGCTACTTATTTAATTTTAAAATTATGTTGCGGAGAAGCTAGTGTTGTTACATCAAAAATTAGCAGTACAAAGATATTTAACCAAATAAAAATTAAGTTGTATCGAGAGAAATTATATAAAATTATTGGATATATTATTAGTGATGAATTAATTGTTTATAATTTAAAAAAACTAGGTTTTAAAGTAATTGTTAATGATCAATATTTATTGATATTTCCTCCTAGTTGGAGATTAGATATTAATATAGAAGAAGATGTCATTAGTGAATTATTACGTATTATTGGATATAAAAACATTTTTTCAGTTCCTATATCTATGCGTTCTTACGTTATATGTGATGATCAAGTGCATACTTTGTTAAATAGAGCTAAATTATTTTTAGTAGATCAAGGATATCATGAAATAATCACATATGGATTTGTTGATCCCAAATTACAACAATTATTATTTCCTGATATAGTTCCTTTGCATTTGTCTAATCCTATTTCGAAAGATATGTCATCTATGCGAGTTTCTTTGTGGCCTGGATTATTATCAAGTGTTATTTATAATCAAAATCGTCAAGAAAATAGGTTACGTTTTTTTGAAAGTGGGTTATGTTTTTTACAGAATTCTAAAAAAAATTTAGGAGTTGAACAAATTTTGTATTTTTCTGGAATATTAAGTGGATATAGAAATGAATTTCATTGGGACATATTGGATAAAAAAAGCGATTTTTACGATTTAAAAGGTGATGTAGAATCTATATTAGATATATTACAGAAATTACATTTAGTGACGTTTAAAAAATTTTGTATTCCAGGATTGCATCTTAATCAAAGTGTTGCTATTTATCTTAAAAATAAAATGATTGGTGTTATGGGTAGTATTAGTCCAAATTTGGAAAAAAAATTGGGATTAAAATATAGAACGGTTGTATTTGAATTCATGTGGAATAAAATGGCTTCTTTAAATTACAGTAAAATGACAACTATTTCTGAATATCCAAGAAGTATTAGAGATATTTCTATAATCGTAGATGAAATTGTTCCAGTTAGGGATATTATTGTAGAATGTAAAAAATCTTCTTTTGAAACAATTATTGAAATCAATTTATTTGATATTTTTCGTGGAAGTCAAATAGGAATAGGAAAAAAAAGCTTGGCGTTGCGTTTAACGTTTGAAAATAAAAGCAAAACTTTTACAGAACAAGAAGTTTCAAACATTTTAAAAAAATGTATTGAAAAATTGAAACTAAAATTTAATGCACAATTAAGATAAAATATGTATTTTAAATTTAAAAAATATAATAGTTATTACTATAACTAAGGAAACTAATATATATTATGAATTTATTATTTAATAAAAATTTTAAAATGTTCTTAATGTAATTTTTAAAATTAGATTTACTTGAAAGTGGTCTAGAACTAATTTATAATTGTTTTTAAAATGTTTTAATATGTAATAAAGTAATAATTTCTAAGAAATTTATATATTTGAAATTTAGTGGTTGTGGTAATATTTTTATTATACGACAGTATTTGATATTAATTAATATTTTAAAGATTTTTTTAGTTTTTTAACTTTAATTCAATATGTATGTTTTATTTTAATAGTTTTAAAATTCTTAGATAAATAGTTGAAGCAGTAATTTTTATAGATATTTATCTATATCAAATAAGTATATTAATACTTTTTATTGTTTATTTTATAATAAAAGGAATATTTCGTGAATTTATTAATTTCTGAAGCATTTGCTTCAAGCAGTAGTGTGCATCAAAATAATCCATATTCTTTTGTATTTATGTTATTGTTTTTTGTGTTGATTTTTTATTTTATAATTTTTCGTCCTCAAAAAAATAAAATTAAAGCACATAGAGCGCTTATTGATTCTCTTTCTAAAGATGACGAAGTTCTTACTACTAGTGGTTTTATAGGGAAAATAAAAAATGTTACTAAAAAAGGGTATGTTCTATTATTGTTAAACGATAATGTAGAGGTGTTAATAAAAAATGATTATATATTGTTAGTGTTACCGAAAAATACTATCAAAAAACTTGATTATTGAAATTACGTAAAATATAAAGGTTTCTGTTAACGTATGTTTACTAGAATTTTTGTTTTAAAGTTATGTACTGTAGTAATAGTATTATTATTAGGATTTATTTATGCATGCCCAAATTTTTATCCAAATACTCTATCAATAGAACTCAATTGCGTCAATAATAACAATGGTTCTTTTGATAATTTCGTACTAGAATTATTGAATATTTTAAGAAATGAGAAAATTCATTACATTAAATTTCAGGTAAAATATAAAAGTGTATTTTTATATTTTAATACCACGAACGAACAGTTTAGTGCTTTTAATAAGTTAAACAAAATATTTTTAGGTAAGAAAGTTATTATATCACTTTCTTCCAATACAAATTATCCTAAATTATTGAAGTTTTTTGGTGCTAAACCCATGCGTTTAGGATTGGATTTAAGAGGTGGAACTCATTTTTTATTAAAAATGGATACTAATTATATACTTCATGAATGTCAATCTAATATAAAAAAATATTTTTTAGATTATATTTCTCAAAATAATTATACGGATATAAATATAAAAGAAATACCACGTTACGGTATACAACTTGTTTCTAAACATTTTTTTGTATTAGATAAAATACAGAATGAACTTACTTCAAAAAATCCTGATTTTTTGTTTATTCGTAATGCTAAAAATATATTATTAGTAAATTATAATAGCTCATACATAAAATCTATGATTCGATCTGCTATTGAAAGAAATATATATATATTAAAGAATCGTATATATCAATTGGGTATTGCAGAACCTATTGTACAACAGACTAATAATAATTGTATTATTGTAGAATTACCTGATTTTAAAAATAGTATTCAAGTAAAAGAAATTCTTAGCTCAAATTTTAAGATAGAATTTCATTTAGTTAATACTAGTAAAGATATAGAATTGCGAAAAAATGGTGATCATATTGTTCACGGTTCTACATTATATCAAGTAAATGGTTTTGATTCCGTGTTACTTTATAATGATGCATTTATTTCAGGGAAACATATTTTAGATTCGAATTATATGATAAATAATCTCGATCAAATTGAAGTAAATGTACAATTAAATCACTTTGGTGGTGATGTTATGACTAACATTACAAAAAATCACATTGGAGAATATATAGCTATACTTTGGATAGAATATTTTAATAAGAATATTAATGTTCATAGCAAAAATTCATTGTTTAAAAAGCGTGAGACTGTTATTAATATAGCTAAAATTAATTCAATGTTAGGTAGTTCATTCAGAATTGTTGGGATACGCGATGTTTCTGATGCTAAAAAATTATCTATTTTACTTAAAACAGGATCTTTTATCGCTCCTATAACGATTATAGAAGAAAATGTTATTGGTCCTTCAATTGGAAAAGAAAATGTAAAAAATGGCATATTAAGTTGTATAATAAGCGTTTTATTATGCATATTAATTATGATAACGCGTTATAAAAAATCCGGATTAATTGTTTCTATATCTCTAGTTTCGAATTTACTATTAATAATAGCAATCATGTCTATATTACCAGGTATAGTTTTAACCATGCCTGGAATAGCCAGTATATTATTAATGTTAGCATTTTCTATTGATGCTAATGTATTAATCAATGAGCGCATACGAGAAGAAATAAAAAATAATTTATATATTCTTGAAGCGGTTCGTAAAGGCTATTTTCGAGCATATTTTAGTATATTTGATGCTAATGTGTCTATGTTAATTATATCCATAGTTTTGTACATTTTTGGAACGGATATTATAAGAAATTTTGCTGTAACTACTATAGTAGGTATTTTTACTTCATTATTTAGTTCTCTATTTTTCACGCGCACTATAATTCAACTTTTTTATCATAAACATAGAATTAATAAGTTGTCTATATGAGGATTGATTGGTGTCTTATTCATATTATATAAATATATCAAAAAAAAAAAGTTAATTTATAATTTTATGTATTGGAAGAATATATCTTTTTTTATATCAATAATGTGTGTATTATTTTCAGTAATTAGTATTATAATGTTTGGTTTTAACTGGAGCATTGACTTTACAGGTGGAATTTTAATTAATATTCATTGCGATACATTAATAAATATAGATAAAGTAATTTTTGCATTAAAAAGTATAGGATTGCAGAATGTTCAAGTGAACTATTTAGGGGGAATAAATGATGTTATTGTACGTTCGTCCTATTTTTATAATGCATCTATAATATTTTTTTCTAAAAAAGTTCTTTTAGCTTTAGATCAATATTCAGGAGCTAAATGTAATATTACTTCTATTCAGTATGTTGGACCTAATTCAGATAATAATTTATTACAAATGTTTTTTATTGCTTTATTTTTAGCACTGTTTTTCATTTTTTTTTATATTACTATCCGATTTTCTTGGAATTTATCTGTTGGAATTATATTATCGTTACTTCATGATTTATTTTTGACTTTGGGTTGTATTTCTATTTTTAACATAGAAGTTAGTCCTATCATTATAGTTTCTTTGTTATCTATTATAGGATATTCCTTAAATGATAGTATTGTAGTATCAGATCGTATTCGAGAAAATAATAAAAAATTTAAAAATTTTTTATTTCTGGATATTTTAAACTTGTCGTTAACTCAAGTATATAGTAGAACATTAATGACTTCAGCTACTACATTTTCAGTAGCAGCAATATTATATTATTTTGGTAATGAAATAATAAAAAATTTTTCACTAACTATGATGATTGGTATATTTATTGGAACATTATCTTCTATTTACATTTCTTCGTCTTTTTCATTTCAATTTTATAAGATAACAGGCATTAAAATAAAATTATAAAAATCACATTATTTTTAGTATAAAAGTGAAAAGTCGGCTGTTGTAAAAAATAGTATATGTATTTTTTTTAATATAACTAATCTATTTTTTTTAATAGAAATGTTTTTGTCGTGTATTTTTATTTTTTCAAAGAAAACACAAACGGGTTCATATAAATTATATAGTTCTACTAGTATAGAGTTATAATCTTTTTTTAAAAGATAGTGTTGTATTTTTGCATATATACATTTATATAGTGATATTATAATTTTTTCTTCAGTTTCTTGTGCAAGCTCGTAATCTATATTTTTATGCAATTTTTCTTGAGATAGTATTAAGATTTTTGAAATTCTTTTGTGCATTAAGATTAATGATTTGAGAGTATTTGAATTGTATATATTGGTAATAGCTTTTATTCGTAAATCTATGTCTATAAGATGTGTAATATTACATTTTAATACTGATTTTATTATGGCAGGAGCGTAGTTTTTTTTAACGTATATAAAATAAATTCTTTCTACAATGAATTGTATTATTTTGTTCAATATAACTTTTTCGTTTTCAATATTACTATATGTTTTTAATGATTCTTTAAGTAATAAAGTTAGGTCTATAGATATTTTTTTTTCTAAGATAATACGAATAATTGCAATAGTTAGCCGTCTTAAAGAAAATGGATCTTTATCTTTAGAAGTAGAATTTTTTCCAATAATAAAAAGACCTACTAACGTATCGGTTTTATCTGATAAGGCTAAAGAATAAGAAGTAGAATCTGACGGAATGATGTCATTGGAGAATCGAGGTAAATAGTGTTCTTTTATGGCTATTGCTATATTTTCTAATTCATTATTATATAGCGCATAATACATTCCTATTATCCCCTGCATTTCAGGAAATTCAAATACCATATCGGTTACTAAATCGCATTTACATAAGTTAGCTGCTTGAATGCAATTATTGATGTTGGCTTGAGTAAATTGTATTATCCAAGTAATTAGTTTTTTTATTCTATTAATTTTATCGTGTAAAGTTCCTAAGGAATGTTGAAAAATAATATTTTTTAATAATGGTTGATATTCATGAAATGGTATCTTTTGATCTTTATGAAAAAAAAATTCTGCATCAGAAAATCGAGCATTTAACACTTTTTCATTACCTAAAATAATATTTTGAGGATTTTTTGTTTCGATGTTAGAGATAATAATAAATTTGTTTGTGAGTTTATTACTATTTATATCATATATAGGAAAATATTTTTGCTGATTTTCCATAATGTATATTAGTATTTCATTTGGAATGTTAAGAAATTTTTCTTCAAAGCTAGCAATAAGGACAGTTGGCCATTCTACTAATGAAGTTATTTCTTCTAGTAAGAAATCGTTTATTTTTAAATATTTTCCAGTAAGATTGACTATTTTTTGGGATTCATTTTTTATTTTTGTTTTTCTTATGTTATAATCAGCAATAATTTTTCCAGATTTTAATAATATTTCAGGATATTCTTTTGCGTGAAAAATTTTAATTTTATTGTTTTTCATGAACATGTGTCCAGAAAGCAATCTATTAGTTTGTATTCCTAACAATTTTTGTTTTACTATTTTGTTATTTAATAACATAACTATATTTCGAATTGGTCGAGAAAATTGTACATTATTTTTGTTCCATTTCATAAAATTAGGAATAGTAATATTCTTAATAGAAGAAATAGATATTTCTACTAGTTTTTCTTCAATTTGAAAATTGTTAATAAAATGTTCGTAAAAAAGCCATTCTCTTTGTTTTTCTTTTAAACGAGATACTTGATTTATTTTAATTCCTAGTTTTTTTATCCAGCATTTAGTGGAATAAGTTGGATATCCTAATGAATCGAATGCATTAGAAATAGAAGGTCCTTTATATTTTTTTTTGCGTTGTGTTATATTTAATTTTTCTATTTTAATAGCTATTCTTCTTGGCGTAGCGTACCATGATATTTCGTCATATTTTATATGATTTTTAGTTAATAAAACAATCATGTTATTTTGAAAAGATTCGGCCATAGTTCGTAATGATTTTGGAGGTAATTCTTCAGTTCCAATTTCTATTAAAAATGTTGTGTTCATTTCTGTTTTATCACCTTTTCTTAATTTTTATTATAAAAGAGGAAGTTCCGATTGTTGTCTTAAATGATAATATTGTTTAGCAATAGTTTTGATAATTGTTCGAATATGCAAAATATGTTGCTGACGTTCGGTAGTAGAAAAAGATTTCTTTGCATCTAATAAATTAAAGTAATGTATCCCGTATAGTGCGTGCTCGTATGCTGGGAGTAGCAATGGATGAGATAAACATATTATTTTTTGTGCTTCTTTCATATGTATGTTAAATAAGTTTAAACAAATATCAACATTAGAATATTCAAAATTGTATATAGAATTTTCGAATTCGTTTTGTAAAAATAGATCACCATAAGTAATACATTTTTTATTATTTTCCCAGATAATTTGATATATACTATCTTTATTTTGTATATGCATAGCTATTCGCTCTAAACCGTATGTTATTTCTATGGAAATCGGATCGCAATTTATCCCACCCATTTGTTGAAAATAAGTAAATTGTGTAATTTCCATGCCATTAATCCATACTTCCCATCCTTGTCCACATGCTCCTAATGTTGGATTTTCCCAATTGTCTTCTATAAAACGTATATCATTATTTTTAAAATTTATATTTAAAGATTTTAATGATTTTAAATATAAATTTTGAATGTTATTTGGTGCAGGTTTGATAATTACTTGAAATTGATAATAATGTTGTAATCGATTGGGATTTTTTCCATATCTTCCATCAGACGGTCTTCTTGATGCTTGTACATATGCAATAGAAGTTGGTTCAGGTCCAATTGTTCCAAAAAAAGTTTTGTGATGAAAAGTTCCCGCTCCTACAGGTATATCTAGTGGTTGAATAATCGTACAATTTTGATTTTTCCAATAGTTTTTTAATTTAAAAATTATTTGATTGAATGTTGTTATATTGTTCATTTTATTTTTCCAATATTCTTGCTTGATATTAAATTATTTCATAAAAATGTATTTATTAATTTATAATTAAGTTATTTTATTAATAGTGGTGAACTTTAAAAATTTTTGTGGTAATTTAAGATCATACTAATTATTTAAAAAGTAAGCTATAAATAAGTTGCTAAAAAGAATAAGATTTTTAATATTCTAAATATTATTATTAATTTAAGTTAAGAACTTTTTTTGATTTAATTTTATTGAATATATTTTATAAATAATGTAATGAGTTTTTATGCGTATTCTTAAATATTTTAGTTTGGAATATTTGGAATAATATTAATAAAAATATTGTAATTTTAATTATAATTTAGATGATATGAAATTTATATATAAAAATTAGATAACATTTTTGTATCATAAATTTGAAACATTATTATATTCTAATGATATTGGAAATAAATTTTTTTATTTATTTTTTTTGTTTAAAATAAATTAAAGAAATATAGTATAGGAATAAAAATGAGATATATAGGAGCTCATGTTAGTATTGCAGGAGGTTTAGATCAAGCAGTGATTAGAGCTAAAAAATTAAAAGCTACTGCTTTTGCATTATTTACTAACAATCCTTTGAGATGGACTACAACGATGTTAAAAGATACACATATTGAAAAATTTAAAGTTGCATGTAAAACTTTAAATTATAGTTCAGATCAAATTTTACCTCATAGTGGTTATTTGATTAATTTAGGAAATCCGTTTGACGACTGTTTAAATAAATCTAGAATGGCATTTATTGATGAAATAACAAGATGTCAGAAATTAGAGTTAAAATTATTAAATTTTCATCCAGGAAGTCATTTAAATAAAATTAGCGAAAAAAAATGTTTAGAACGCATTTCTGATTCAATTAATTTAGCATTAGAAAAAACTTCTTTAGTTAAATTAGTAATAGAAAATACAGCTGGACAAGGAACAAATGTTGGTTATTCTTTTGAGCATTTAACATCAATTATTAATAGAATAGAAGATAAAACTCGTATTGGAGTTTGTTTAGATACATGTCATTTGTTTTCTTCTGGATATGATTTACGTACAAGATATTCGTGCGAGGAAACTTTCAAACATTTTGATGATGTTGTAGGATTCAGTTATTTATGTGGAATGCATTTTAATGATTCTAAATCAATCTTTAATAGTAACATTGATAGACATTATAGTTTAGGTAAAGGAAGTATTGGAACATTAGCTTTTACTTGGATTATGAAGAACATAAACTGTAATAATTTTCCAATTATATTAGAAACTACAGATTCAAGTTTATGGAAACAGGAAATTCAGTGGCTCAATTCATTATAAAGAACATATTTTTAAACTTGTATAAGTAAAGATCATGTGACGAGAGAAAACATAGTTTTTGCACTTTTTATAATAATACATTTTTTATTTGTTTAACTAAATAAATGGAATAACATATGATAACTATTAATGTGAATAAACGTAAAAAAGAAGGTAAAAGTTCTAGTCGTAGATTACGTTTAAATAATAAATTTCCGGCTGTAATATATTGTTATTCTAAATCTAATATTTGCATAGAATTGGATCATAATATTATCTCAAATATTATCTTTAAATTTGATATTTATAAAGAACAATTTTTTTTAATAATGGATAGTATCACATATAAAGTTCGGGTAAAATCGATACAACATCATGTTTTTAAACCTAGAATTATGCACATGGATTTTTTTCAAATACAGTAATTTTAGAGTATCGGCACGAAAAAGTGATGAAATATATAAGTGCAATACAATTAGTAATTTAAAGGTTACAAAAATATCGTGCCGATAAGGATTAATATTAGTAATTTATTGTATTATATAAGTTATGTTTATTACATTATTTAGTATGATTAAATTATTTTATTTTAGATTAATTATATGCTTTTTAAAAGTATATTTTATAATAATTTAAGTATGATAACTATTTTTGGATATAAGTATAAAATAAATATATTAATCAGTCCTAATATTAAACTTAATTTAAATAGGAAAACTAAGAGTTTTATATTAAAAAAGTTATTTTTTGAAATTGTGTTATTTTTTTTTGATTTAAACATTGTCCAAATTAACCATAAACTTAACCAAATTAATGAAATAGAAGCAAAGAGCAAGAGTTTAAAATTTGTATTTTCTTTTATTTGTGTGGTATTGATGGCTAATCCAGTAATAATTCCTGGAAGAAAGTATATTGGTGGCCATAATATACATCCGAATATTGTAGAAGAAAAGAATTTTTTTAGAGATAAGTTTAGCATTCCGCATGTCATAGGGATTAATGGTCGAGTAGGGCCGATAAATTTTCCTATTAATATTGTAATAGCAGTATAATTATTTAAAGTAGTTGTTATTTTTTTCAAAATTGTTTTATTTTTTTTTAATAAATGAAGATTGTTTAGGTATTTTTTAAATTTCCATCCAAGATAATATGAAATTGCATCTCCGAATATACAACCAATAAATCCTGCTATCCAAGCAGGATAAAAATTCAATGTTCCATTACCAATTAATGTACCTAAAGCTGCCATAAGTATCATTCCGGGAAGAAATAAACCTACTAAAGCTAAAGATTCTAAAAATGCTACTAATGTTATTATAGGTAATGAATAAAAAATAGATTGTGTTATTAAATATAAAAACCAGTCTTCCATACTTTCTCGTTTGCTATTTATAAAAAATTAAATAATATAAGAATTTTTAGATTATAAATAATTCTTGGAAATTTATAAAAGTATTATATTAATGTTTAATACTAAATAGTTATCATGTTATTTTCAGTGATTTTTAGTATACCAATACGTTTTGTTTATTTTTTTAACACTATAATTTTTTAAAAAAATTAGTTCTTTTTTTGAATAAATAATTCAAGTTATGTGTAATATTTATTTTATTTATAGTATATAAAACTATTTGTGATCTCGAGTAGTTATTATATATGATTTTTTATTATCTTTAGTTAAATTTTTCAAATAAATTATATTAGTTAAAATAAAAGAGTTGGACGTGTAAAATTTATAATATCCTATTATAATGTAACATGTTAATATTGTTGCATCAACTAAACATAGAATTTTCGATTATATATATAATTTTTAAAATTTAATGTGAAGATATCATGATTCAGTTTAAATACAATAAACACATTGTAAAAAAGCAGTTAGGTCAAAATTTTTTAATAGATACTCATATTATTAATAATATTATTAATAGTATAAGTCCTAAAAAAACAGATATAATGATAGAAATTGGACCTGGATTAGGTGCATTAACTCTTGGTTTTAGTAACTTATTACATAAGTTATTTGTAATAGAACGCGATAAAGATTTAGTCACTCGATTACATGTATCTTTATGTGGAATAAAAAATTTAAAAATTTTTTCTAAAGATGTTTTAACATTTGATTTTTCATGCATAGAAAATAATTTTTATAATTCTATACGTATTTTTGGAAACTTACCATATAATATTTCCGTTACTTTGTTATTTTATCTTTTTAGATATGATAACATTTTTGATATGCATTTTATGTTTCAAAAAGAAGTGGCAAATCGATTGTTAGCTTTGCCAGGTACTAAAGATTATGGTAAATTAAGCATTATTTCTCAGTATTTTTGTAAAATAACACGTTTATTTGATGTTTCCCCTCGATCTTTTAGACCAGTTCCAAAAGTTTGTTCTACTTTCTTGAAATTAGTTCCTTATAAAAAAAAGCGATACTATATTAAAAATATGACTAATTTTAAAAAAGTTATTACATTAGCTTTTAGCAAAAGACGAAAAGTTATAAGAAATAGTTTATCTGAATTATTTAGTGAAGATATTTTAAAAAATCTTTCAATTGATCCTATGTTGCGTGCTGAAAACATATCAATTATGCAGTACTGTGTATTATCAAATTATATAAGTTAATCATAATTACAGGTTATGACGTAATATAACAATTTTTACAATAAAATATTTATGGGAAAAATATATGAGTACATATTTCATTGGTGATATCCATGGTTGTTATAATGAATTCATGAAGTTATTAGAACAAGTTTCTTTTAATGAAAAATTAGATCATTTATGGTTAACTGGGGATTTGGTTAATAGAGGTTCTAAATCTATTGAAGTTATGCGTTTTGTTTCTTCTTTAGGGTCTAATTTACATTTAGTGTTAGGGAATCATGACCTTAATTTGATTGCTATTCATGCAAACATTAAAAACAAAAAATCTAAAAATGATATTATTTCAAATATATTAAAATCTAAAGATATCGATTATTTAATGAATTGGTTGCGTAAACAATCATTGTTAAAAATTGATGAAACTAGAAAAATTATTATGGTTCATGCTGGAATTCATCCTTTTTGGAACATTAACATAGCTAAAAATTATGCTAAGAAGTTAGAATCAATTTTATGTCACAAAAATTATGATACTTTATTTAAAAGTATATTTAATAGTTCTATAGTAAAATATGTTGATAATTCATCTCGAGATTTGGATAGTTTGAGATTTAGTTTGAATGTTTTTACGAGAATGAGATATTGTTATTGCGATGGAACGTTAGACATGATAAATAAACAATCTCCTTCTATGGATACATTTCCTATGTTGCCTTGGTTTTCAATGAGAAATAATAATTTACAAGATTATTGCATATTTTTTGGTCATTGGGCTTCTTTAGATAGTAGTATTACTCCGAAAAGATTTATTTCTTTGGATACTGGATGTTGTTGGGGTGGATCACTTAGTATGTTTCGACTTGAAGATAAAAAATGGTTTCGTCAAAAATCTGAAATGCATATTTGATAAAAAATTCCTGTTTCATTTTAATGTACGTTCTAAAATTCGAAATTGAAAATTGTATTTATTATAATGGTTGATTTTGTGATCTTCTTTAAACACTGTATTCCAATTCATATGCTTATATTTTGGAAAATAAGCATCTCCTAGGATGTTGATTTTTATTTTTGTTAAATAAATTTTGTTAGTAATAGGTAGTATTTGAGAATATAATTGGCTACCTCCAATAATCATGATTTCATCTTTATGAATTGCTAATTGAATTGCTTTTTGGATAGAATTTACAAAGTATACATTATTATCGTAATTTGTTATATTTTTATGAGTTAATACTATATTTTGTCTCATTGGTAATGCAAATTTAATAGAATTCCAAGTAATTCTACCCATTATTATGCTTTTGTTAATTGTGTTTTTTTTAAACCAAATTAAGTCTAATGGTAAATACCAAGGTATAGAATTTTTATATCCAATTACGTAATTTTCTGACATAGCTACTATAATACTAATATTCATATGCTAGTCTAATGTTCGACATTTTTGTTGAGTAAACTTAAAATAGTTTTATGTCTGTCTTGTAGAGATATTACATTTTTTATAGGACATTCGTTAATAGCCATGATTGTAGCTAAAGCACCATTTAATGTAGTATCATAATGTACTTGATATTGTAAAGCATTTTGGCAAATTGATTTAGAGTCTATGATAGCTTGATTGCAGTCACTAGTATTTATAATATATATATATTCGCCGTTTTTTAGTCTGTCTTTTATGTGTGGTCTTCTTTCATGAACTTTACTTACTATTCTAACTTTTATTCCATTTTTTTGCAGAACTTTTGCAGTTCCTGTTGTTGCATCTAATTGGAATCCGAGATTGTTAAGTATATTAGCTAAATTAGAAATTTTATTTTTATCACTGTTTTTTACAGAAATTAGAATTCTTCCTGATTTTTTTATATTTATTTGTGCACCTAACATGGCTTTTGAAAAAGCTTCAGAAAAATTTTTTCCTATTCCCATAACTTCTCCGGTAGATTTCATTTCTGGTCCAAGAATAGGGATGGACCCTTGAAATTTGTTAAAAGGAAGTACAACTTCTTTTACTGAATAATAAGGTGGAATAATTTCTTTTATATAACCTTGTTGTAACAAAGTAGCTCCAATCATGACTTTTGCAGCAATTTTTGCTAATGCTATTCCAGTAGATTTTGAAACAAAAGGAATAGTTCTAGCTGCTCTGGGATTTACTTCTAATACGTATACTTTTTTATTTTTTACGGCAAATTGTACATTCATCAATCCTTTTATAGATAATGCAAATGCTAGCTGTTTTACTTGAGATCTAATAACGTTTTGAATTGTTATATCTAAGGTATATGCAGGCAAAGAACATGCAGAATCACCAGAATGTACGCCAGCTTGTTCAATATGTTCCATGATTCCGCCAATTAAAACATTTTTTCCATCACAAATAGCGTCTACATCAATTTCAACAGCACTTTCTAAATAATGGTCTAATAAAACTGGTTCTTGAGTTTTAGAAGTGATAGAGTTTTTAAAGTAAGTTTTTAAGGATTTTTCGTCGTAAACTACTTCCATGGCGCGTCCACCTAATACATATGATGGTCTAATCATAATTGGGTATTGTATAATTTTAGATTGTAAAATAGCATCTTTTAGATTCGTAACAGTAGCATTAGCTGTTTGTAATAGTCCTAAATTAGATATGATTTTTTGAAATTTTTTACGATTTTCTGCTTTATCAATTGAATTGGGATTAGTTCCTACAATAGGAATACCTTCTTTTTCGAGTTCTTTGGCTAATTTTAAAGGTGTTTGACCTCCATATTGTATGATTATACCATCAGGTTTTTCTATTTTTGCAATTTCAAGAATTGTTTCTAATGATATTGGTTCAAAATATAATCTGTCTGATATGTCATAATCAGTTGATACTGTTTCTGGATTACAATTAATAATAATAGTTTTAAATCCGTTTTCTCTTAATGCTAGTGACGCATGTACACAACAGTAATCGAATTCAATACCTTGTCCAATTCTATTAGGTCCTCCTCCTAAAATTATGATTTTTTTGTCATGATGAATAGGTTTTGATTCGCATTCATCTTCCCATGTAGAATACATATATGCTGTTTCACTTTCAAATTCTGCGGCGCAAGTATCAATTCTTTTGTATATTGGATGTAAATTCAATTTGTGTCTAATGTTTCTAATTTCTTTTTCAGATTTTTTAGTTAAAATAGATATTCTTAAATCAGAAAATCCTTGTCTTTTGAGTTCTCTTAAGGAAATATAATCAATATCTTCTATATTCATTTTTTCTATTTTTGTTTCTGTTTCTATTATGTTTTTTATTTGAGTCAAAAACCATTTGTCAATTAATGTTAAGTTGAAAACTTCGTTGATAGACATTCCTATACGAAATGCATCTCCGATATACCATAATCTATCAGATCCTGCTTCTCGTAATTCGTGACGAATTTTTTGTATGTTTTTTGTTGTATTTTTTTTTATTTTTTTATCAAAACCACTTGCTCCAATTTCTAGTCCTATTATAGCTTTCTGTATAGATTCTTGAAAAGTTCTTCCAATAGCCATTACTTCTCCTACAGATTTCATTTGTGTTGTTAGTCGATCATTACAACCTATAAACTTCTCAAAATTAAATCTGGGTATTTTAGTAACTATATAGTCCATAGTAGGTTCGAAAGAAGCTGTTGTATTTGATCCTATTAAATCATTATTTAATTCATCTAATGTATATCCCACAGCTAATTTTGCTGCAATTTTAGCGATTGGAAAACCAGTTGCTTTAGATGCTAGTGCAGATGATCTAGATACTCTTGGATTCATTTCAATAACAATCATTTGTCCATTTTTTGGATTAACAGCAAATTGGACGTTAGCTCCACCTGTTTCTACTCCAATTTCTCTTAAAATTAATATTGATGCATTGCGCATTATTTGATATTCTTTATCAGTTAGAGTTTGAGCTGGAGAAACAGTTATAGAATCACCGGTGTGTATTCCCATAGGATCTATATTTTCGATAGAACAAACAATTATACAATTATCGTTTTTATCTCGTATTACTTCCATTTCATATTCTTTCCATCCGATTAAAGATTCATCAATTATCAATTGTTTTGATGGAGATAAATTTAATCCTTGTTCACAAATTGTTTTAAATTCTTCGTAATTATACGCTATTCCGCCTCCACTACCCCCCATAGTGAAAGATGGACGAATTATTGCTGGAAATCCTATTTTTTTTATAGCTTGTAATGCTGTTTGTATATTGTATATAATTTCTGATTTTGCAGTATGTAGTCCTATTTTTCTTATAGATTTTTCAAATAATTTTCTATTTTCCGCTTTTTGAATAGCTTCAATAGTAGCTCCTATTATTTTTACTTTAAACTCATTGAGTATTCCATTGTTTTCTAGATCTAACACGCAGTTTAAAGCAGTTTGTCCTCCCATAGTAGGTAAAATAGCATCTGGTTTTTCTTTTTGAATGATTTTTTTAATTATTTTCCAGTGGATAGGCTCAATGTATGTAGAGTCAGCTATGTCAGGATCAGTCATAATAGTTGCTGGATTAGAATTAATTAAAATGATTTTGTATCCTAGTTCTCTTAGGGATTTACATGCTTGAGTTCCGGAGTAATCAAATTCACATGCTTGTCCAATTACAATTGGTCCAGATCCAAGTATTAAAATAGATTTTATATCAGTACGTTTTGGCATTTTTTCCTTCAAGTATAATGTTATATTTGTGGTTTTTTACAAGGGTTATGAATTGATCGAATAGTGTTATGGCATCATGAGGTCCTGGACTTGCTTCGGGATGCCCTTGAAAACTAAAAGCATTTTTGTTTATTACTCGCAATCCTTGTATACTTCCATCGAATAGAGAAGTGTGTGTTATTTGGATATTTTCTGGGAGATTATTAGGATTAACTGTAAAATTGTGATTTTGTGAAGTAATCATAACGATATTAGAGTGTAGTTCTTTAACAGGATGATTTCCTCCATGGTGTCCAAACTTCATTTTTATTATTTGTGCTCCATTAGCTAATGCTAATAATTGATGTCCTAGGCAAATTCCGAATATTGGAATGTTAATTTTCAAGAATTTTTTAATCGAATTAATAGCATAATGACATGGCCTTGGGTCTCCTGGTCCATTAGATAAAAAAATTCCATCTGGTGATAGTTTAAAAACTTCTTGAGCAGAAGTGTTTGCAGGTACAACTGTTAGATAGCATTGTCGGTTTACTAACATCCGCAATATATTTCTTTTTACTCCAAAATCATATACTATAATATGAAATATTGCTTTTTTTTTAAGAGATAATTTTTTAGAATGGTATGTGGTGGCGATTTCTCCTTTATTCCATGTATAAGAAGATTTAGTACTTACTATTTTTGCTAGGTCTTGATTTTTAGAGTTTTTTAAGCTACAAATTTTATTTAATGTTTCAGAAAGGTTAAATGTTTTTTTGGTAATAATACAACCATATTGAGATCCAGAAATTCTAAGTATTCTGGTTAATTTTCTTGTATCAATATCAGAAATCGCTATAACTTTATTTTGTATTAAATATTTGGATAAACTTATTTCACTTCTATAGTTACTAAATCTAATCGAGAGATTGCGAATAATTAATCCATTTGCATGAATAGTATCAGATTCGCAATCATTTTTATTAATTCCAATATTACCTATATGTGGATAAGTAAAGGTAATAATTTGATTAAAATAGGAAGGATCTGTTAAAATTTCTTGGTATCCCGTCATGGATGTATTGAATACCACTTCACCTAGTGCTTCTCCTGGTATTCCTATTGATTTACCATAAAAAGTGGTTCCATCACTTAGAATTAATACTGCTTCTGACGATGACATTGTTGTCATGTTTTGAAAATTCTCCAATGGTATTATATAATTACCTTGTTTTTTAGTAGATATTTGTTTTTAATGCAGGATATGTTACATATTATATAAAGTTATATATTTAACACATTTGACATGTTAAATAATCCTGCTTTTTTTTGCAACATTAACCATATTGCAGCTTTTATTGCTCCTCTTGAAAAAGTTAATCTATTAGTTGCTTTATGAGTAATTTCTACACGTTCACCAGGATTGGCAAAAATTACCGTGTGATCTCCTACTATATCACCAGCTCGGATAGTTGAGAAACCAATTTCGTTATTTTTTCGTTTTCCTGTTAAACCTTTTCTTATATATACAGCTTTTTTTTGCAAGTTCCAATTCATTTCGTTAGATATTGTTTTTCCCATTTCTATAGCTGTTCCAGAAGGAGCATCTTTTTTTGCGCGATGATGTGCTTCTACAATTTCAATATCAGAGTATTTTCCAAGAACTTTAGTAGTTGTTCGTAATAAATTGAGTATTAAGTTAATTCCTATGCTGTAATTTGGTGAAAGAATAATACCAATATTTTTAGATGATATTTTGATTTTTTTTATGTCGATATCAGATAATCCAGTTGTCCCGATTACAATGTTTTTATTATTTATAGAACAAATATTGAGATTTTTCATTGTATTTTGTGGATTGGTAAAATCTATTAAAATATCGAAATTATTAATTTCTTTTTTTAAAGAATCAGAAATAAAAATACCAGTTTTTTTTGTGCCTATAACGTTTCCTATATCGTGTTTAATTGAGGTGTGTCCTGGTTTTACTATGGCAGCGCCGAGAGATATGTTTTCGTAATTCCCAGTACATATTTCTTTTATTAAACTTACTCCCATCTTTCCAAGTGCACCTGATATAGCAATTCTAAATAATTTATGTTGCATTTTTTACGTTTCTTTTAATCAAAGGTTAGTAATATTTTTTATTTTTTTTAGTTCTTTAGGCATATGAAATATGATATTTTCTTTTATTCCAGATATTTCTGTGACAGTGGAATGTTTTATTTTTTTTAGTTTTTTTATTACTTTTTCTATAACAACATTTGGAGTGGAAGCTCCGGCTGCTATTCCAATAGATTTTATATTATTATCCCAATGATTTATATTAATATCATTTTTAGAATCTATTAAAATGGAATTTTTTTTTGTTTTTTTTGCTAATTTAAAAAGCTGATTAGAATTAGAAGAATGTTTTGATCCTATGATTATAATAGCGTCAGATATTTTTGATAGTTCTTTTACTGCTATTTGACGATTAATAGTAGCATAACAAATATCTGGATTTTTAGGATTAGTAATATTAGGGTATTTTCTTCGTAATTCTGAAATAATAGGATTAATAACTTCTAAAGATAGTGTAGTTTGAGTCATAAACGTTAAGTTGTTTGGTTGTTTAACTTTTAATTGCGAAACGTCTTTGATTGATTCTATAAGATAAATATTACCATTGGCATTATTATATTGTCCCATTGTACCTTTTATTTCTGGATGTTCAGAAGTTCCTATAAGTATTACTTCAAACCCTAAATCACTGGCTTGTGATACCTCTTTGTGTACTTTTTTAACGAGTGGACAAGTTGCATCAATTATTTTTAATCTTCTTTTTATAGCTCGATGCTTAAAATTTTTAGATACTCCATGTGCTGAAATAATTAGTATTGATCCAACTGGAATAAGATCGATATCTGGACTAAAAATTACTCCTTGAGATTTTAAACAGCTAGTTACATAAGTATTATGTACTATTTCGTGATTTACGTAAATAGGTTTTCCCCAGATTTTTAATGCAGCATTAACAATGTTAATAGCTCGTTTTACACCTGCGCAAAAACCCCTTGGATTTGCTAAAAAAATATTCATATGTATGTAAGGATGTAATATAATGTTTATATATGATTATTAGAATGTATATATGTGATATACATATATGTTATTTTTTTTCTTTTTTTAAAAAGTAAATATATATTACTAAAATACTACCTAAGAAAATACTAATATCTGCTACATTAAATGTAGCAAAATGCCAATTATTAATATGAATGTCAATAAAGTCTATTACAAATCCAAAGTATAGTCGATCTATCATATTGCCTATTGCTCCACTAATTATTAGAGTATAAGCAAAGCTATAATATTTTTTATTTATTTGTATGAGATAGATTATTTTCAATATTGCAGCTATAGTAACGATATCTACTAAGAGTAAAAAATATTTATATTTTTGACTTATTTCAGAAAAAAAGCCAAATGCTAATCCATAGTTGTGTATATGAAAAATATTTAATATTGGGTTGAGTTTTTGTATTTCAAATAATAGTAAATTATTGATTATCCATCTTTTGCTTGAAATATCTAGTGATATTACTAGAAGAAAGATGCTGAATAAAAATATTTTATTTAAAGTTAGTAATTTTTTCATTATAGAAATTTACGTATTTCCCCTAATCCAGTAATATTTGAAATACATCTTTTACATATTTTTGATTCAGTATTAATGTCATTAGAGTTAGAAATAATATGCCAGCATCGCATACATTTTTCTCCATGCATTTTAGAAATGTGTATTTTAAGGTTTTTTACTAATTTGCTTTTTATAGCATAATTAGGGGCAGAAGAATAATTGTTTATTTGAATTTTTGATGTTAAGAACAAAAATTGTAATTCGTGGTTTAATAACTTTAGTTTTTCTTGAATATTATCGTCAACGTATAGTTGAATAAATGATTCCAAAGAATTTCCTATTATTTGATTTTTTCTTACATGATCTAAAACTTTGTTTACTTCACTTTTGATAGTGAATAATTCATTCCAGTATGTGTTGTTCATAACATTGTTATTATTTAAAGGAAACAGTTTTTTTAGCCATTCTTCAGTAAATACAGATTTGTTCTTTTTTCCTGGTAAATAGTCCCATAATTCATCTGCAGTAAAAGATAAAATAGGTGCTATCCATCTTATAAGTGAATTTAAAATTAAATATATAGCACTTTGGCAACTTTTTCTTGAAATGTGGTTAGATTTTATTAAATATTGTCTATCTTTTATTATGTCTAAATAGAAAGCACTCATTTCTATAGAGCAAAAGTATACTATATTTTTTATTACGTCGTGGAATTTATAATTATCATAACTATTAATTATTTTATTCTGTGTGTCAAGAGTTTTTCCTATTGCCCATTGATCTAACATGATCATGTTTTTAGGGGCAATTAGTTCTTTTTCAGGATTGAAATCATATAAATTTGAAAGAAGAAATTTTGCTGTATTTCGAATTTTTCTATAAATTTCTGACGTTTTTTTAAGTATATTTTCAGAAATAGAAATTTCTTTGGAATAGTCAATAGAAGCTGTCCATAATCTTAATATATCAGATCCAAATGTCTGGATTATAGTGTTAGGATGAACAGTATTTCCAATAGATTTAGACATTTTTTTTCCTTTTTCGTCTACAATAAATCCATGTGTAATTACCATATGATACGGGGGTATATTGTTGATGGCTGTGGATATTATTAGAGAAGACATAAACCAACCTCTATGTTGATCTGATCCTTCTATATATAGATCGGAAATATTTTCATGATGAAATTTATTTTTGTATATGTCAGATAGTGTTATAGATCCAGATTCAAACCAAATATCTAAAATGTCTGTTACCTTAATATAGTTTTTTGATTCATCACCTAATAATATTTTTGGATCTACTTCGAACCACGCTTTAATACCTACTTCTTTTACCTTTTCAATAATGTCCTTGATAATTAGAAATAGTTTTGGATGTATTTTTCCTGTTTTTTTGTGAAAAAAAATAGGAATAGGAACTCCCCAAGTTCTTTGTCTAGATATGCACCAATCTGGTCGATTAGATATTAAACTAATCATTTTTTCCTTACCCCAGTTAGGAATCCATTTTACTTTTTGTATTTGTTTTATGCAATTTTCTTTCAAATTTTTATGGTTCATATTAATAAACCATTGTTGGGTAGCTCGAAAAATGATTGGAGTTTTATGTCTCCAACAATGTGGATAGTTATGATTAAAAAGTTCGGTTTTTAGTAAAGAATTGTTTTGTTTTAATAGTTCGAGAATAATTTTTATGGATTTTACAATATTTATTCCGTTTAATTTAGGATGAATATCGTTTTTAAAATTTCCATTATCATCAATTGTTTTGGTTATGTTAATGTTGTATTTTTTGCTTACATTATAATCATCATTGCCGAACTCTGAAGCTGTATGTACCGCTCCTGTTCCTAATTCTAGAGTTACATGTTCTGATAAAATTATGGGAATAACAATATTTAAGAAAGGGTGAATAAATTTTATGTTTTCAAGAAGTTTTCCGGATACTGTGTTTAAAATTTTCCAGTTTTTAATTTTACATTTTTCCATAGTTTTTTGAACTAGGGTTTTTTCTAATATTAATATATCATTAGGTGTTTGAATAAGTTGATAGTAAAAATTGGGATTAAGTGTAATGGCTCTACTTGCTGGTAAACTCCAAGGTGTAGTAGTCCAAATAACTATATGTGTTATATTATCAAGGGTAGTAACGTTAAATACATTTTTTATTATATTATTATCAATAATTTTAAATTTTACAAAAGTAGAAAGAGATGATTTGAAATGATATTCAATTTCTGCTTCTGCTAATGCTGAGCGACAATTAATACACCAATTAACTGGCTTAAAATCTTGGTATATATACCCTAATTCAATCATTTTAGCAAAAGTTTGCATTATGCGTGCTTCATTTGCAAAACTCATGGTTAAATATGAATTATCCCAATCTCCTAAAACTCCTAATCTAGTAAATTCTTGTTTTTGGTTTTTTACTTGATTATGCGCATATTCTCTACATTGATTTTGAAAATCATTTGTAGTATTATTTTTTTTCTTTTTCTTATTTTTTTTTTCAATTTTGTGCTCGATGGGTAATCCATGACAATCCCAAGATGGAGTATAAGGGGCATCAAATCCTGACATATTTTTTGATTTAACTATAATGTCTTTTAATATTTTATTGACTGCATGTCCAATATGAATTTTTCCATTAGCATATGGAGGTCCGTCATGTAAGAAAAATTTTTTTTTGTTTTTTTTTATTTTTCTAATAACTTCATAAATTTTGTTTTTATTCCATTTTTTAAGAATGTCTGGTTCTTTTTTAGACAGATTTCCTTTCATGGAAAAGTTAGTCCGGGGTAGGTTTAAAGTTGATTTATAATCAGTCATTGTGTTCTCTTATTTTTTATAATATTTATGATATGTTTTGAGGATGACTATCAAAATACAAATTTGCTGTTTTAATATCATGTTGAATTTGCATTTTTAATTCTTCTACAGAAGAAAAACAAAATTCGTTACGAATTTTTTTAATAAATATAACTTCTATGTATGTTTTGTATAGATTCATTGATACATTTATTAAATGTACTTCGAGTTTTTTTTTAGTTCCAGACATAGTTGGTTGAGTTCCAATATTTGCTACTCCTAGGAATGTTTTTTTTGATGAGGGTATGAATATTTTTACTATAAAAACACCATTAATTGGAGCTACGTTTTTATTTAGTATAATGTTAGCTGTTGGAAATCCTATTAAAGATCCATTTTTTTTTCCATTAATAACTCTTCCTGAAATGCTAAAAGAACGTCCTAATAGCATTTTGGCTAATTTTAAATTATTATTTTTTAGTGCTGATCTGATAGCTGTGCTACTGATTTCCATACCATGTGTTGTAAGAATTTTAGTCGTATAAACTTCAAAGTTGTAGTGTTTTCCCATATTTTTTAAAAAAGTAGTATTTCCTTTTCTTTGAGCTCCAAAACAAAAATTTTTTCCAATTGCTAAAAAACATACATTTAGTTTTTTTATTATTATGTTAGTAACAAAATTCATAGGACTAATACGAGAAAAGACACGATTAAAATAAATACATAATATTGTGTCAATGTTCCATTGAGATAAGTATTGTATTTTTTCTCGAAACTGCATAAGACGAATAGGAGGATTTTCAGGATAAAAAAATTCTTGCGGTTGAGGTTCAAAAATAGCAATAGTAATTGGTTTTTTATATTCTTTTTTTTTCTTACAAAGTAAGTTTAATAGTTTTTGGTGACCTAAATGTATTCCATCAAAGTTTCCTATTGTTAATATACAAGGATTAGTTTGAAATTTGATGTTATTTATGTTACGTATTAGTTTCATAGTAATGGTTCTTAATAATACAATTTTATGTTAATTTTTTTTAAGATTAAAAAATAATGTTTTATGTTATTAATCATTGATTTTAGACTATTTAGAATCATCAGTGATTGTGTTAAAATGATATATGAATATTATATATTTTACTTTATTTTACAATATCATATAATGTTTATGAATTTATTTTAAACTATTTTATAAAAATTTATATGGGAGTTATTTTGGCAAATTTGAAAGCATCCAAAAAAAGTGCAGTAACATCTGAACAAAAGAGATGTTTTAATTCTAGTAAAAAATCTAGAATAAAAACTTTTATAAAGAAAGTAAATGTTGAAATATTATTGAAAAATAAAGAAAAAGCTAAGTTAGAATTTAAAAAAGCTCAATCTATTTTAGATAGATATGCTACTAAAGGTATAATTCACAAAAACAAAGCAGCGCGACATAAATCAAATTTAGAGCGTAGAATAAAGTTGATAGTTTAATATTATTCAGGATTATAATAATATTTATTTTTTAAAATTTGCTTCCATACGGTTAGTTATATAGAAGCAAATTTTTTAAAGTTTATTTAGTAAGATCATCAAAGAACCTTTTTACTCCTTCGAAAAATCGTTTTGATCGAGGACTATTTTTTTCTCCTTTAAAACCTCCGAAACTTTCTCCTAGTTGGTATAAAAGATATTTTTGTTTTTCGCTTAGATTTACTGGCGTTTCTACAACTACTCTACATAATAAATCTCCTTGTTTCTTGTTTCTTATAGATTTTACTCCTTTTGCTTTTATTCTAAATAATTTTCCTGATTGTGTTTCTGATGGTACTTTTAATTTAACTTTTCCATCTAATGTTGGAACTTCGATTTCACCACCTAAAGCAGCCATAGAAAAATTTATTGGTACTTCGCAATATAAATTATTGTCTTCACGTTCGAATATAGGATGTTTTTTTACTGTTATTTGAACGTATAAATCCCCAGAAGCAGCTCCATTTTCTCCTGCTTCGCCTTCGTTATTTAAGCGAATGCGATCATCTGTATTTACTCCAGGAGGGATTTTAACTGATAGAATTTTGGATTTTTCTGTTCTTCCATGTCCATTACAGGCATGACAAGGAAATTGTATTACGTTTCCTTTACCTTGACATTGTGGACATGTTTGTTGAACAGTAAAAAATCCTTTTCTTGTTTGTATTTGTCCACTTCCATAACATTTTTGGCAATTTGTAGGTTTGGATCCAGATTGAGTTCCATATCCATAACATGATTGGCAAGTTTGTAAAACTGGAATATGAATTTCTTTTATTACTCCTCGAACAGCTTCTTCTAAAGTTAGCAGCATATTGTAACGTAAATCAGATCCTTTAGAAGCTCGTTGTGTTTTATTTCCACTAAATATGTCACCAAACACGTCACCAAATATATCACTAAAGTCCGCGTTAGTACTAAAACTGTGAGTAAACGTATTGTTGTTTGCATTTCCTTGTTCAAATGCAGTATGTCCATATTGATCATATGCGGCTCTTTTTTTTGAATCGTTCAGAACTTCATACGCTTCTTTAATTTTTTTAAACTTTTCTTCAGCTGTTTTATTACCTGGATTTCTATCAGGATGATATTTCATAGCTAATTTTTTGTATGCTTTTTTTATTTCTCTTTCTTCGGATGATTGATTAACTCCTAAAATTTGGTAATAATCTTGTTTTGGCATTCGTTCTTTTCCCAATTTTACATATGTGTTAACGAGCATAACAAGTATTTTATGCTCGTTTTTTGTCATTTTGTGTAGTTTTTTAGAAAGTATTATTTTTTTGGTTCTTTTATTTCTTCGAATTCTGCGTCTACAACGTTATCTTCAGGTTTTGAGGAGTTTTCGTTATTATTAGAGGCATTAGATTGTGTGTTTTGTCTAGTATTTTCTATTAATTTTGAAGAAAACTTTAATACATTTTGTATTTTTTCTTCTATATCGGTTTTGTCTTCTCCTTTTAAAGCTCTGTCTAATTCTTCTAAGGATTTTGTAATATCGTCTTTGTCTTTTTTATTTATGTTTTTTTCTGCATTTTTTAGTTGCTTTTTGGTGCTATGAGAAATTTGATCTCCTTGATTTCTGATTTTGACTAATTCTTCAAATTGTTTGTCTGATTCAGAATTAGCTTCTGCATCAGAAACCATTTTTTTTATTTCATCTTCGTTTAATCCGGACGATGATTTAATTGTGATCTTTTGTTCTTTTCCTGTGTTTTTATCTTTTGCTGATACGTGTAGAATACCATCTGCATCTATATCAAATGTTACTTCAATTTGTGCCATTCCTCTTGGTGCAGGCTGAATTCCATCTAAGTTGAATTGACCTAATGATTTATTATCTATGGATCTTTTTCGTTCTCCTTGGAGTACATGTATTGTCACAGCTGATTGATTATCTTCTGCAGTAGAAAATATTTGACTGTGCTTAGTTGGAATAGTAGTATTTTTATTAATTAATGAAGTCATTATGCCACCCATAGTTTCAATACCTAATGATAGCGGTGTAACATCTAATAATAATACGTCTTTTACTTCTCCAGATAATACTCCTCCTTGTACTGCTGCACCTACAGCTACTGCTTCATCTGGATTAACATCTTTTCTTGGTTCTTTCTGGAAAAAATCGGCTACTTTTTTTTGAACCATAGGCATTCTTGTTTGTCCGCCGACTAGAATCACATCATTGATATCTGAAATAGATAATTTGGCATCTTTTAATGCTGTTTTTAATGGCTCTATAGATTGATTAATTAAATCTTCTACTAAGGATTCTAATTTGGATCTAGTTACTTTAATATTTAAGTGTTTAGGTCCATGCAAATCTGCTGTTATATAAGGTAAATTTACGTCAGTTTGTTTAGACGAAGATAATTCTATTTTTGCTTTTTCTGCAGCTTCTTTGAGACGTTGCATAGCTAATGGATCATTTCTTAGGTCAGTTCCTTGGTCTTTTTTAAATTCTTCAGATAAATAATTTATTAGTCTGCTGTCAAAATCTTCTCCTCCAAGATGGGTATCTCCGTTAGTTGCTAGTACTTCAAATGTTTTTTCTTTGTCAACATTGTCTATTTCTATTATTGAAATATCAAATGTTCCTCCACCTAGATCATATACAGCTATAATTTTGTTACCTTTGTCTTTATCTAAGCCGTAAGCTAATGCTGCAGCTGTCGGTTCATTAATTATTCTTTTTACGTCTAGTCCAGCAATTCTTCCTGCATCTTTTGTTGCTTGTCGTTGAGCATCATTAAAATAAGCAGGAACAGTAATGACTGCTTCTGTTATTGATTCTCCTAAGTAATCTTCTGCGGTTTTTTTCATTTTTTTTAATACTTCTGCAGAAATTTGAGGAGGTGCTAACTTTTTGTTTTTTACATTAATCCATGCATCTCCATTATCAGATTTAATGATTTTATATGGCATTATTTTAATATCGCGTTGTACTTCTTCATCAGTAAATTTTCTTCCGATTAAACGTTTGATGGCAAATAGCGTATTACTTGGATTTGTTATTGCTTGACGTTTAGCGGGTTTTCCTACTAATATTTCTCCGTCGTTAGTATATGCAATGATTGATGGTGTTGTACGATCACCTTCTGTATTTTCTAATACGCGAGTTTTATTTCCATCCATAATTGCAATGCAGGAATTAGTAGTTCCTAAGTCAATACCGATTATTTTACTCATTATAATTTCCTTTTTAAAAATAAATGTACTTTAAATGATTTAGTTATTTTATTGTTTGAATTGTTTTAAAATTTGCCTGAAATCAATTATTTAGTTTAATAATAAATAGATGGGGTCAATTTTTCAATCATCAAGGTTAAAAACAAAACTAGTTTAAAAATATTAAAAATATTTTGTTTTGAATAGAAAGTTTTTATTTTTTAGCTTAGTATATTTATACTTTAATTGATATACTAAAATTATAAATTTATGAGCTTTGAAAATATATTTCATTCTGACCAATATTGGGCTTTTTTCATGTTTTGTATAACAGCTATTGGAATTAGCTTACTAATGCTATTATTGAGCTCAATGTTAGGTGGAAGGTCTCAAGCGCGACATAAACATACTCCATTTGAATCAGGAATAGATCCTGTTGATAATTTGTATTTAAATATATGTATTAAATTCTATTTAGTAGCAATATATTTTGTTTTATTTGATGTTGAATCATTGTATTTATATTTGTGGTCGATCAATGTTATTGAATTAGGTTGGAGCGGTTTTATAGAGGTTGTATTTTTTGTTTTATTTTTATTGTCTGGATTAATTTATTTAATTCGTTTGAACTCATTAAATTGGAGTTCCAAAGAGTTTTGTAAGAAATGTTAATTTAAATATTAGAACGATTTTAGAGTGAGTTACTTTATGAAATATACGTTAACTAAAGTGAATATTTCAGAAAAAGATAAAAATTATCCTTCTCAAAAAGAATATGTTGTATCTGATCCCATTGAAGATTATGTGCATAAAAATATTTATATGGGAAATATAAATAAATATATTCATAACTTAGTAAATTGGGGAAGAAAGAACTCTTTATGGCCTTACAATTTTGGTTTGTCTTGTTGTTATGTAGAAATGGTAACTGCATTTACTTCTATACATGATATTTCAAGATTTGGATCTGAAGTATTACGCGCATCCCCGAGGCAGGCTGATTTCATGGTTATAGCGGGAACACCATTTATTAAAATGGTTCCTGTTATTCAACGTTTATACGATCAAATGTTAGAGCCAAAGTGGGTGATTTCTATGGGCTCTTGTGCTAATTCGGGAGGAATGTATGATGTTTATTCTGTTGTTCAAGGAGTAGACAAATTTTTGCCTGTAGATGTTTATATTCCTGGTTGTCCACCTAGACCAGAAGCATACATAGAAGGATTAATGTTGTTACAAAAATCTATTTCTAAAGAGCGTCGTCCATTGTCTTGGATGATAGGAGAACAAGGAGTATATCGTGCCAATATGCCTGCAGAAAAAAATAAACGTAGAGAGAAATATATTTCTATTAAACATCTTCGTTCACCAGATAAAGTTTAGAATACTATTGCATATTGGTATGTAATTCTTTATTTGTTAGTAATTTCTTTATATTTGTTAATGAGATGATATGAGATCATTATGTAATTTATGAAAATAAACATTTCAAAAAAAGCTAGTAATACAATCCAAAATGTTCCTTACGATTATATTCATAGCGATATTGTGAAAGAATTGTTTAAATTTTTTGGACGAAATCAATTTGTACTTCAATCTACTTTAATAGGGATACCTGTATTGTGGATTAGTAGTAAAATATTATTAAAAATTGGTAAGTTTTTACTAAGCATAAAAAATCCATATACAACTTTATTTGATTTACACGGTGTAGATGAAAGATGTCGTTCTCATCGTCAAACGTTACCATTAGCTGATTTTTCAGTGTTTTACCATTTTATATCTTTTTCTCGAAATGATGATGTAATGTTTAAAATTGCATTATTTAACGATAAACTTAATCTTTCTACGTTAACTGAATTGTATCCAAATGCTAATTGGTATGAGCGTGAAACATGGGATATGTTTGGAATAGTTTTTGATAATCATCCAAATTTAACTAGAATTATTATGCCAAGAAATTGGAAGGGTCATCCATTGCGTAAAGATCATCCATGTAGAGCTACTGAATTGGATTTTTTTACTTTAAATCAATATAAAGAAGATAGAGAAATGGATGCATTGCGATTTCGTCCAGAAGAGTGGGGAATGAAAAAAGAAGGCAAAAATAGTAATTATATGTTTTTAAATTTAGGTCCAAATCATCCTTCTGCGCATGGAGTTTTTCGTATTGTTTTACAGTTAGATGGAGAAAAGATTATAAATTGTGTACCAGACATTGGATATCACCATCGCGGAGCTGAAAAAATAGGAGAACGCCAAACTTGGCATAGTTATATTCCATATACTGATCGTATTGAATATTTAGGTGGATGTGTTAACGAGATGCCCTATGTGTTAGCGGTAGAAAAATTAGCAGGTATTATAGTACCAAAGAAAGTAGAAGTTATTCGTGTTATGTTATCAGAATTATTTAGAATTAATAGTCATTTATTGTATATTTCTACCTTTATTCAAGACGTTGGAGCTATGACTCCTGTTTTTTTAGCTTTTACTGATCGTCAAAAGATTTACGATATTATTGAAGCTATTACTGGTTTTCGTATGCATCCAGCTTGGTTTAGAATTGGAGGAGTAGCTCATGATTTACCTAAAGGATGGAATAAATTATTAAAGCAGTTTCTTGATTGGATTCCAAAGAGATTAATTAAATATACTAATTCTGCATTGAAAAATAGTATTTTAATTAGCCGATCGAAGGGTGTAGCGCAATATAATCAATGTGAAGCTTTAAAATGGGGTATTACAGGGTCTGGATTACGTGCCACTGGTTTAGACTTTGACGTGCGAAAAAAACGACCTTATTCAGGTTATTATAATTTTGAATTTGAAATACCAATAGGAAATGGAATTAGTGATTGTTATTCTCGAGTAATGTTAAAGATGGAAGAAATCTGGCAAAGTCTTAATATTTTAAAGCAATGTTTAAATAATATGCCAGAAGGTTCTTTTAAAGCTGATCATCCATTAACTACTCCTCCGCCTAAAGAACACATGTTGCAACACATTGAAACTATGATCACTCATTTTTTACAAGTTTCTTGGGGTCCGATACTTCCTCCTAATGAAAGTTTTCAAATGATTGAAGCAACTAAAGGAATTAATAGTTACTATTTGATTAGCGATGGTAATACTATAAGTTATAGAACTAGAATACGAACACCTAGTTTTCCTCATTTACAACAGATACCGTCAGTTATTCGTGGGAGTTTAATATCAGATTTAATAGTTTATTTAGGTAGTATTGATTTTGTTATGTCTGATGTTGATCGTTAAAGAAATGTTAAAAAATACATTGAGTAATGTCTTTATGTTAAGCAAGGAAGAAGAAATAGATATTTTAAAAAGTAAGAATAATTATGAAGATGCTCAATCTAGTTCTATAGAAGCATTAAAAATTGTTCAAAAAAACAGAGGTTGGGTTTCGAAACAGGCTATTTGTGAAATTTCAAAAATACTTAAAATACCTGAAAGCAATTTAGAAGAAGTTGCTACATTTTATAGCCAGATTTTCAGAAAACCAATTGGAAGAAATATAATACGTTATTGCGATAGTGTAGTTTGTTATATGTATGGTTGTGAAGATATTAAATCATGTTTAGAAGATGCATTAAATATTGCTATTGGTGAAACTACACAAGATCTTCGTTTTACTTTATTACCGATATGTTGTTTAGGAAATTGTGATAACGCTCCTACTATAATGATTAATGATAACATTTATTCTCGTTTAAATGTAAAACGAGTAGTAGAATTATTGGAATTATATAAGTGAAAAAAATATTACGTACTTCAGAGACTCATCCATTAACTTGGTGGTTAAATGAAAAAAAAGATGTAGTTTGGATTCAAGAATATAAAAAAAACGGTGGTTATCTCGCTTTTGAAAAGGCACTTAAAACTATTAAACCTGTAGATATTATAAGTATAGTAAAAGAGTCAGGATTAAAAGGACGTGGTGGAGCAGGTTTTCCTACAGGAATAAAGTGGAGTTTAATGCCTCAAAAAAGCAATTTTGATGTTCGTTATTTATTATGTAATGCAGATGAAATGGAACCAGGAACGTATAAAGATAAATTTTTAATGGAAAAAATTCCTCATCAACTAATAGAAGGCATTTTGATTAGTTCTTTAGCTCTTAATGTTAGTAAAAGTTACATATTTTTGAGATGCGAATATATTCAAGCTGAACACATTTTAAAAAAAGCTATTTTTGAAGCAACCAAGTTTGGATACATAGGAAATAATGTATTGAAATCTGGTCTAAATTTTGAAATTGTTTTACATAGTGGTGCTGGTCGTTATATTTGTGGAGAAGAAACTGCGTTAATTAGTTCTTTAGAAGGTAATCGTGCTAATCCGAAATATAAACCACCATTTCCTGCTCATGTTGGAGCTTGGGGAAAACCTACTTGTATAAATAATGTAGAAACGTTATCTAATATACCATCTATTATTTTGCATGGAACAAAGTGGTATAAAAATTTGTCGAAAAGTATCGATTCTGGTACTAAAATGATGGGATTTTCAGGAAAAGTTAAAAATCCTGGATTATGGGAGTTACCTTTTGGAATTACAGCACGTGAAATACTAGAAGACTATGCTGGTGGGATGAATAGTGGACTTAATTTAAAAGCTTGGCAACCAGGAGGAGCAAGTACAGAATTATTAACGTTTAAACATATTGATTTGCCTATGAATTTTTCTACTATTCAACACGCAGGTAGTCGATTAGGAACTGCTTTAGCTATGGCAATCGATGATACTGTGAACATAGTTTCTTTGGTAAGAAACATTGAAGAATTTTTTTCCCGAGAATCGTGTGGATGGTGTACTCCATGTCGTGATGGTTTGCCTTGGATTGTTTCTATTTTAAAATCTTTAGAAATGCATCAAGGACATGAGAACGACATAGATCTTTTAGAAGAGTTATGCTGTCAATTAGGGCCGGGAAGAACGTTTTGTGCGCATGCACCAGGAGCTGTTTCACCATTAAAAAGTGCCATTAAATATTTTCGATCAGAATTTGAATGTGGTATTCGAACAACATCAATCATTAATATTTAATCTATTTAATGAAGTTTAATTTAACGATATATGTATGATTAGTTTAATAAAATACGTTAAGAATTATTGTTTTAGACAAATATTAATAAGTTTTATTACTTGCAATATTACGTTGTTTCATGAAGTTTTTACCGAATGGAAATAAAGATTAGTTTATGGCTATAATTTTCATAGATAATAAAGAATATAATGTCAGTGATTCAGAGAATTTATTACACACTTGTTTATCTCTTGGGTTTGATATACCGTATTTTTGTTGGCATCCCGTATTAGGAAGTTTTGGTGCATGTCGTCAGTGTATGGTTAAACAATATCATAGTTTTGAAGATAAAATTGGTAGATTAGTAGTATCTTGTATGACCCCTATTACAAATGGATTGATTGTTTCTGTTAATGATAGTGAAGTAGCAAATTTTAGAAAAGGTATTACTGAACTTTTAATGACTAATCATCCACATGATTGTCCCGTTTGCGAAGAAGGTGGAAGTTGTCATCTTCAGGATATGACTGTTATGAATAAACATTATGTTCGTCGATATAGGTTTTTAAAAAGAACTCATAAAAACCAATATTTAGGTCATTTTATTAAACATGAAATGAATCGATGCATTGCTTGTTATAGATGTATTCATTATTATAAAGGTTATGCTGATGGTACTGATTTTGGAGTATATGGAATTAGTAATAATGTTTATTTCGGGCGATTTGAAGAAGGATCATTAGATAGTGAATTTTCTGGAAATTTAATTGATGTTTGTCCTACTGGAGTTTTTACTGATAAAATTCAATCAAAAACATATGTAAGAAAGTGGGATTTGCAATATGCTCCGAGTATTTGTCAACATTGTTGTATTGGATGTAATATCAGTGTGGGTGAAAAATATGGAGAGATATGTAAAGTAGAAAATCGATATCATGGGAACATCAATCGTTATTTTTTATGTGATTTGGGTCGATTTAGTTATGGTTATTCTAATTTAAAAGATAGACCTAAATATTCCATTCATCGAATCGAAAATCAAGAACGTGTTTTGTATAATTTAGATGATTCTGTAAAATTAATAACAAAGTATTTAACATCTTCGTCTAGAATAATAGGAATTGGTTCTAGCCGTGCTAGTTTGGAAAGTAATTATGCTCTTCAAAAGCTGGTTGGATCGGAGAATTTTTCGGCAGGACTGTTACAAAAAGAATTAGATTGTATACAATTGATCACAAAAATTGTTACAAATAGTGGAATTTGTATACCTACATTAAAAGAAATAGAGGATTATGATGTAATTCTTATTTTGGGAGAGGATGTTACGCAAACGTCTCCTATGATGGCGTTATCTATTCGACAGGCAGTAAAAGGAAAATCTAGAGAGGTAGCAAAAGTTAATAACATTCCCAAATGGCATACGTTAGCTATTAAAAATATTTCACAAAATTTGAGATATAAGCTATTTATTACCAACGTTTATAAAACTAAATTAGATGATATTTCTGAAGAAACTTATTTTTCTACAATAGATGATCAAGTTCAATTAGGTTTTGAGATTGCTCATAAAATTGATGAGCATTCTCCTCATGTTCGAAATTTAAGTAAAAAGATGATTTTATTAATAAATAAAATTGTTTTTGCATTATTGTCTTCTAATAATGCTCTTATTATTTCAGGCACTCATTCTAATAGTATTGAACTAATTCAAGCTGCGCATAACATAGCCAAAGCGTTAAAAAACCAAAAGAAAAAAGTAGGATTAATTTTATTAACATCTAATTCTAATAGTTTAGGTATTGGATTATTAGGAGGTATGTCTTTAGAAAGTGTTATTAATAATACTTTAAAAAAGCAATGTGATTCTTTAATAATTTTAGAAAATGATTTATATCGTTATTTGTCTAATATTCAAATTATAGAATTACTTAGTGCTGTAAAAACTACTATAGTAATTGATCATCTCAAAACTAGGACTGTTACAAAAGGAACCATAGTGTTGCCAGCAACTAATTGTTTTGAAAGTTCAGGAACTGTTGTAAATTATGAAGGAAGGGCTCAACGTTTTTTTCAAGTATATGATCCAAAATTTTATAATGATGACATTCATGTTTTAGATAGTTGGAAGTGGTTACATGATATAGAGTGTAAATTATACAATAAGAATCGAATATGGAATAAATTAGATGATGTTGTTTATAGTATGTCTTCTGAACATGATCTTTTTAAACAGTTAAAATTTGTAGCCCCTGATTCATCGTTTAAAATTTTTGGGCAAAAATTAGCTAGGTCTCCACATCGGTTTAGTGGTAGAACGTCAGTTAGATCTAATATTAATGTTCATGAAATTAGTCAACCTAAAGATGAAAATTCTATGTTTTCTTTTTCTATGGAAGGTTGTCAGCAGTTTTATAAGTATTCTTCTTATATACCTTTTGCTTGGAGTCCCGGTTGGAATTCTTTACAAGCATGGAATAAATTTCAAAAAGAAATCAATGGAGAATTATATTGTGGAAATTCTGGTAAACATCTATTAACATATGATTGTGATAAGTCTATGCCGTGGTTTGAATATCATCCAGTTTGTATTAATCATGATGGTTATTATATTAGTCCATATTATCTTTTATTTGGTAGTGAACAATTATCGCAATTCTCTCCAGATATTAAAAATATCGTATGTAACGACGTTGTAGGAATTATGAATAGATGTGATGCCGATTCTTTATTTATTAAATCTGGATCTAAAATACAATTTAGTTGTATTGGTATGAAGTTTATGGTTGTGATTCATGTTTCTTCTAAAATTCCATCTGGTCAATTGGGTTTGCCTCTAGGTTTTTTTAATTTTCCTATTTCTTTATCGAGGAAAAAAGTTGTAGATTTACAAAAGATAACTGTATGATTGTATTTTTTATAAGTTTTTGTGGAAACTAAAGTGTTAATAATAGAATCTATTTTAGTGTTATTTTTAACTTTAATATGCGCAACAATAATGAGCATTGTAGAGCGTAGAGTATTAGGTTTATTACAAAATCGTTATGGACCTAATAGAGTAGGTTGGCAAGGAACATTACAAATAGTAGCAGATATGATTAAAATATTATTTAAGGAAGACTGGATTCCTATGTTTAGTAGGAAGGCGATATTTGTATTTGCTCCAATATTATCATTTTTGTCTTTGTTTCTGGTTATAGCTATTGTACCTATTAGTTCTAATTTTGTTATTATTGATTTAGATATAGGTATTTTATTTTTTTTAATGATGGCATCATTATCTGTATATCCTGTTCTATTTGCAGGTTGGTCTAGTAACAACAAATATGCATTATTAGGAGCTATTAGAGCTACAGCACAAACTTTAACATATGAAGTTTTTTTAGGTTTATCCTTGATGGGAGTAGTAGCTCGTGCACAATCTTTTAATATGATTGATATTGTTAATAGTCAGATACTATTGTGGAATTGCATTCCTCAATTTTTTGGTTTTGTAACTTTTTTTATAGCAGGTTTAGCTTTGTGTCATAGACATCCTTTCGATCAGCCTGAATCAGAACAAGAATTATCGGATGGTTATCATATTGAATATTCAGGCATGAAATTTGGTTTATTTTTTATTGGAGAATATATTTCCATTATAATAGTGTCTAGTTTAATTACTACTATGTTTTTTGGAGGTTGGTTTGGATTTGGTTTATCTGCAATTTTCTGGTTCATTTTTAAGACTATGTTTTTTGCATTTTTGTTTATCTTGATTCGAGCTTCGTTACCTCGACCTCGTTATGATAAAATTATGTTATTTGGGTGGAAATTTTGTTTTCCGTTAACGTTAATAAATTTAGTATTTACTGCATTTTTTATGTTATGCAAGGCATAGTAAGAGATCAATTAATATGAGTATTATAAAAATTTTAGTTAGCCAAATACGCAGTATTTGGCTAACTTTTATTAATATATTTTCCAAACGCGAAACTATAATGTATCCAGAAAAATCTGTTTATCTTGCTCCAAGGTATAGAGGGCGTGTGATATTGTCTCGTAATTTAAATGGTGAAGAACGTTGTGTTGCCTGTAACTTATGTGCTGTTGCATGTCCTGTCGGTTGTATTTCTTTAAAGAAATCTATTTCAAAAACTAATCGTTGGTATCCCAAGTTTTTTCGTATTAATTTTTCTCGATGTATATTTTGTGGGTTATGTGAAGAAGCTTGTCCAACAGCTGCTATTCAACTTATTCCTGATTTTGAGTTGTCGGAATACAAAAGACAAGATTTAGTATATGAAAAAGAGGACTTATTAATTTCAGGGCCAGGAAAATATTCTGATTATGATTTTTATCACTTTTCAGGTGTAGAAATAGAAGGAAAAAAGAAAGGTAATTTAGATTATGAATCGAATCCTATTGATGTAAAAACATTGTTACCTTGAGGATAATAACGTGGAAGTTGCTTTTTATTTTTTTGGACTTATGTCGGTTGTATTCACCATATTAACTATTTTTAGCAGAAATCCAATGCATTCGTTGATATATTTGATAACATCATTTTTATCTATATCAGGTGTACTATTTTCATTGGGTGCATTTTTTGTGGCTGCATTAGAAGTAATAATTTATTCTGGTGCTATTATGGTTCTATTTGTGTTTATTGTTATGATGTTTAATTTTGACGATTTTGTTAATTATTCAATAACATCTGATAAATCTATAATTAAGTTAATAATATTTTTTATTTTGTTTTTAATTTTAACATTTTTTATGATTTTTATATTGTCTAATTTAAATCATAAATATTTATTTAATGTTGTTATTGATATGCATGAAGTGGGTAGAAAATTATTTAATGACTATGTTTTAATTGTTGAATTAGCATCGATATTATTGTTAAGTTCTTTGGTAGTTGTTTTTCACATTGGAAAAGATAAAAAAAGATATAATAAATTTGATTAATTATTTAGGAAAATTGTTTATGATTCCTTTATCTCACGGTTTAATGTTGTCTTCAGTTTTATTGATTTTAGGCTTGATGTCTTTAATAATGCATAAAAATGTATTATTTATGTTGATTAGTTTAGAAATTATGATTAATGCAGTAGCTTTAGCATTAGTAGTAGTAGGTAGTTATTGGAATCAAGTAGATGGACAGATAATGTATATATTGATTTTGACTTTAGGAGCTTCAGAATCAGGAATAGGATTAGTTCTTTTGGTACAGTGCTATCGACGGTTTAAAACTTTGAATGTTGATAAGTTAAGTGAGATGCATGGATGAACATTATTCATATAATTATTTTATTTCCGTTAATAAGTTGTCTTGCACTACTTTTTTTTAAAGATGTATTATCTTATAGTCAAATTATAATAATTTCGATTGGATCTATTTTTATATCAATGTTATTTTCAATTTTTTTAGGTATAACGTTTTTATATCAAAATGAAAATATATTAATTGAAAAACTATGGACGTTTATTTTTGTAGATGATTTTAAAATTAATTTTGGATTTTTATTAGATGGTTTATCACTTACTATGTTAATAATGGTAGTGTGTATAGGGTTTCTAGTTCATTTATTTTCTGTTTGGTATATGCATCATAAAAATGAATTATCAAATTTTTTTGCGTATATGAATTTATTTATTTTTAATATGATTTTATTAGTTTTATCTGATAATTTAGTATTTATGTTTTTAGGTTGGGAAGGTGTTGGGCTTTGTTCTTATTTGTTAGTAGGATTTTATTTTAAAAATGTTAATTTTGGTTATGCTGCTTTAAAAGGGTTTATTATTACTCGCGTGGGAGATATTTTTTTATTATTGTCTATATTTTTTATTTATAGAGAGTTTGGAACTACAAATTTTGAAGAATTAAAATTAATTTTAAAAACAGTTACAGTAAAAGAACATTTAGACTTTATGCAATGGATTACTCTTTTCGTGTTAATTGGGGCTATTGGAAAATCTGCTCAGATTCCGTTGCACACGTGGTTAGCAGATGCAATGGTAGGACCTACTCCAGTGTCTGCGTTAATACATGCAGCTACCATGGTAACTGCTGGAGTGTATTTAATAACACGAACTTTTTTTTTCTTTTCATTGTGTCCAAATATACTGTTTCTTTTAGGAATAATAGGTAGTGCTACTTTGATTGTTTCTAGTTTTTCAGCATTAGTTCAAATTGATATAAAGCGTATATTAGCGTATTCTACTATGAGTCAGATTGGTTACATGTTTATTGCATTAAGTATGCAAAATTGGACTCTAACTATTAGACATTTAATTGTTCACGCTATTTTTAAGGCATTACTTTTTCTTGCTGCTGGATCTATTATTCTTTTGTTAAAAAACGAAAAAGATATTTTTAAGATGGGTGGGTTAAAAAATCAATTACCATTTTTATATATGTCTTTCTTGATTGGTGGAGCTTCTTTATCGTCATTTCCAATTATTACTTCTGGTTTTTATAGTAAAGAAGACATTTTAATTTTTGCTTGGGAAAATGATTATATAGCATTTTTTGTATCAGGTTTATTAGGTTTGTTGTTAACTACATTGTATACGTTTAGAATGATTTTTGTAGTTTTTCATGGAGAAGAGAAGAGAAAATTTCAATCTCCTAAAGAATTTAGTCATAATTTTCCATTAATAATATTAATGATATTTTCTACTTTTATCGAATCTTACATAATTTTACCATTATCTTTTGTATTTCCTAAAGAAATGTTATTTCATTCTAACTTGTTTTTGGAAATCGTATTTAGTTCTGTATCTTTATTGGGTATAGTTTTATCTTATTACTTTTGGGTTGTAAATAAAAACATTGTTAATAACATACTATGCACTAGTATCGGAAGTTTTATGCATTCTTTGTTGTTTAATGCATTTAGGTTTGATTTTTTATATAATTTTTTGTTCGTAAAACCTTATTTTTATGTTTCTAAAATTTTTATGCCTGATCCTATTGATATCATTTTTCGTTATCCAAAAAATTTATTACCTATTTTATATCGCTGGTTTGTATTTGTGCATAATGGATGCTTGAGGACATATCTTGTATTAGTAGTTTTTAGTTGCTTGATCTTTTTAACAACTATAAAATTATTTTTATAGTTTTATGTTGTAATCAATAAAGTTAATTTTTTAACTATAGATATAGTTTAATTTATTAAACGACTAAACTAAAATAAGGAATATAATTAACATGTTGCTTCCTATATTTATTATGGTTCCTTTTTTAGGTGGAATATTATGTTTGTTATGCGATCAATATAGTTTAAAAATTGCTCATTATATTGCATTGATATTAATGAGTATAGTGTTTGCATTATCTATTTCGTTGTTGTTTTACGATTTGACAGTTTATGTCCCTAGTATATATGGATCTCATTGGAATTTTGAATATGAAACTCCTTGGATACCACGATTTGGGATTACTTTTCATTTAGCTGCTGACGGTTTATCTATTTTAATGTTAGTTTTGACTAGCATATTAGGAATTGTATCTATACTTTGTTCATGGAATAAAATTAAAAGGAATATAGGATTTTTTTATTTAAATTTGTTGTGGATTTTAAGTTTTTCTATAGGAATTCTTCTCTCTGTAGATCTTTTTTTATTTTTTATTTTTTGGGAAGTAATGATATTTCCAGCATATTTTTTAATAATATTTTGGGGATATAAAATTGATAATAAGAAAACTTGTTTAAATCGATATATTATTGCTAATAAATTTTTTATGTATTCTCAATGTTCTGGTTTAATTTTGTTGTTTTCAATACTTGCTTTAGTACACTGTCATTACATTTCTACTCATATCTTAAGTTTTAGTTATGATGCATTACATAATGTTCATGTAAATTTTTTTTTAGAAACATGTATTATGCTAGGATTTTTTTTAGCGTTTTCCATAAAAATTCCTATTGTTCCTTTTCATGGTTGGCTTCCAGATTTTCATACTTACTCTCCTATTTCAGGTTCTCTGGATATTTCTGGAATATTATTGAAAACCGCTGTTTATGCTTTATTACGATTTAATATTTTTCTTTTTCCCCATTCTTCAGCTAGATTTGCATGTTATTTTATGATTTTGGGACTTATCACTATATTTTATACTGCGTTAATTGCTTTTTCTCAAACTGATATAAAACGTTTGGTTGCGTATTCATCTATATCACATTCAGGATTTGTTTTAGTGGCTATTTATAGTGCTAGTCAAATAGCTTATCAAGGAGTAATTGTACAAACTATTTCTTATGCATTATCTACTGCTGCTTTATACTGTCTTATAGGTCAATTATTTCAACGTGTTCATACTCGCGATATGCGAAAAATGGGTGGATTATGGTCTAGTATAAAGTGGATTCCTGGTTTTTCTTTGTTTTTTTCGGTAGCAAATTTAGGTATTCCAGGTACTGGAAACTTTGTAGGTGAATTTATGATATTATTTGGAGCTTTTAAAAACAATATTTTATTAGTTAGTATTGCTTCTTTTTCTCTAATTATTTCAGCATTATATTCTTTAATGATGATACAGAAAATATATTTTGGTGTTCATTCGAGATCTAATGATGTAGTTATTATGCCATATACTTCTTTTCGTGAAATATTTATATCAGTATCATTATTGGTAATGTTGATATTAATTGGGTTGTATCCTAATATCATTATGAATATATCTGAATTGCCATTAAATAATCTTCGGTCTGTTTTTTCTAATTTTATTTTAATTACAAGGTTATAATTTTTGATGATCATCACTATAAATCAGTTAATATCATGTTCTCCATTATTAATTTTGTTATCAACTGCAATAGTTATAATGTTATTTATTGCATATAATCGTAATCATGCTTTTACTTTTTTATGTTCTATTATAGGATTATCATTTACCTTATTATCTTTATATTTTGTTCAAAAAAATATACCAACTAATGTAACTATATTATTTCATATAGATAAGTATTCGTTATTTTATATTGCAATGATTGTTTTATCGAGTATGATTTCTTGCGTATTTGCTTATTCATGGTTAAAAAATTGTCCTTATGACTATGAAGAATTTTATTTATTTTTGTTGTTTTCTACTATTGGTTGCATTTCATTAATTATTGCTAATCATATGTCTGTTTTATTTATTGGTATGGAGTTAATATCTTTACCAATGTTAGGATTAATTGCATATACATATTTTAAGAAACACTCTTTGGAATCAGCTGTAAAATATATGATTTTATCATGTACAGTATCAGTTTTAGCGTTGTTTGGTATTGCCTTAATATATTCAATTTCAGGAAGTTTAACATTTTTTAGTTTAATGTACGAATTATTAATGTCAATGTCGCATCCAAATATTGTTTTGCTATGTGGTGTTGGATTAGTTATTGTAGCTTTTGTTTTTAAATTATCGATATTTCCGTTTCATATATGGACTCCGGATGTTTACAATGGAACGCCTTCAATAGTGCTTATATATTTATCAACTGCAGCAAAAATTGCAGTTTTTAGTTTGTTTTTTAAACTTTTTTCTTTTTTAACGTTTTTTAATATAGGTTTCTTTAATATTGCATTAGAAATAATGTTGTGTTGTTCTATAGTTTTTGGACATATTATGGCATTATTTCAGACTAGTATTAAAAGGTTCTTAGGATATTCATCTATTTCTCAGTTTGGATATTTACTAGTATCTTTATTAAATTCTAGTAATTTTAATTTTTCTTTAGAAGTAGTTGGAGTATATTTAATAAGTTATTGGTTATCTAACATTGGTATATTTGGATTAATGAGTATGATATCTAACGCAAATTGCAAATTAGAATTTGATTGCATTTCTTGTTATCGTAGTTTGTTTTGGTATAATCCTGTTTTGTCAAGCATAATGACTATTACGTTGTTGTCTTTGTCTGGAATACCTATTACTATTGGTTTTATTAGTAAATTCTATTTGTTATCGTTAATTATTAAAGAACATTTGTGGTTCTTAGGAATGATATTTATATTAGGATCAATGATAGGTATATATTCTTATTTAAAGATAATTACGTTTTTATACTTAAAACCAGTTACAAACAGCAGCGTAAAAAAAATAATTTTAAATACTCATAGCAAGAAATATGTATTTTTTTTATTTATGATATCTTTGTTGATAGTAATATTAGGAATTTTTCCAGATATGGTAATAAATGTGATATCACGGTCTGAACCTAGGTTATTTAATATAGTTTGATATTGATTTTTTGTTATTTTTTTCTTTATCTTAGCTGTTTTATCATAATAATTTTAATATAGTAATTATTGTATGAAATAATGTTTTGAAGTTTTTAAATATAGTATTTAATTTTTTATAAATAATTTTAGTTACCTACTGACTATTTTAATAGGTTAAACATGAACGTGAAATTAAATAATATTGTATTTATATTAATATATTGTTTAATTACATTTCTAAAGAATATGTTTATAAGATTGTGCATTATTTTTGGTATTAAATTAATATTTTATAATATACTGTACTATGAAAGTAGTATTTCATAAAAATTATTTATTGAGGTAAGAATTAATGTGAATAATTTAAATTATATAGTTTATAATCATAGATTAATTTCATTTAAGTACGTTAGTTACTACACATATTTAAATATATTGTATGATTTTTTTTATTATTTATTTTGAAAATAGAAGAATTTTTTTTGGTTTTATGTATATGAATAATAGTTTAACTAAGTCTTTGTCTTTTTTTGAATGGTTAAGTTATCTTGAAAAATGTTATTTACATGTTAAACGTAGTGATATTAAAAATGTTGTTTTTATTGCTAAAAAATTAGGAATATTACATTTGAATGCATTTGTTTATGTAGTAGGAGGTACTAATGGAAAAGGAACTACGTGTTTTGTATTGGAAAAAATGTTATTGGAGCTCGGTTATCATGTAGGATTATATACTTCTCCGCATATGTTTCGATATACTGAGAGAATACGTATTAATGGATATGAATTAGAACACGACTTACATGTTTCTTCTTTTATTGCAATTAAAAATGTATGCGGTTCATTATCTTTAACTTATTATGATTTTATTACTTTGTCGGCTTTATACTTGTTTAAGTATAGTAAACTTGATGTAATTATTTTAGAAGTTGGCTTAGGAGGTAGATTAGATGCTACAAATATTATTAATTCAGACGTTTCTATTATAACTAATATAGCTATAGATCATTCAAATGTTTTAGGAGCAAATCGTAATGTTATTGGCATTGAAAAATCTGGAATTTTTCGTAAAAATAAAATTGCGATTATTTCTGAGAGACATATTCCAAATATTGTAAAATGCATTATTAGAAAAAATGAAGTCTATTCTAAATTAATAAATAAGGATTGGTTTTACAAAAAATACAACGATTTTTGGGCTTTTATTAGTAAAAATCATTTTTTTTTAGATTTACCACTTCCTAGAGTTTCATTAATTAATACTGCTACAGCATTAGCTGCTGTTACTGAATCAATATCTTGCATAAAAAAGCAGATTATTAAAAGTTGTATTGATAAAGTATCATTATTTGGACGATTTCAAATATTGTCTTATAATCCTAAAGTAGTTTTGGATGTTGCTCACAATTTTCATGCTACACAATTTTTATCGAAAAAGCTGATAAAAGTAAAAGGTACTGGTAAAATATATGCTATAATTGGAGTATTAAAAGAAAAAAATGTTTCAAGTCTTATAACTCCGTTGTTGCCGATAGTTGATTTTTGGTATTGTATTACATTGAATACATATCGTAGTATTTCGGCCGAAAAAATTATGCAACATCTTCCTATACATATTTCTAAAGTGTGTTCTAGTATTGAATGTGCTTGGAAGGAAGTTCAAAATGTTGTCAGAGCGATAGATACTATTTTGGTATTTGGATCGTTTTTTACAGTTTATGAAATATGTAAAGTTTTAAAAATATAAATGAATTTATTTATATAAGATATTTAATATTTTAAAATTGTAATAAAAACGAATATTTTATGAATATAATAGATTATATTTCAATAGCAATCATTTTTATTTCTACTATTATAAGTTTTTCTCGTGGTTTTTTTCAAGAAATTATATCAATTTTTGTTTGGGTAATAGGGGTATATATATATTTTAAGTATTATCATTTTTTTTCTTTTTTTTCGATTTATGTTTATAATAAAGTTATAAGGTATACGATTAATTTTATAATTTTTTTTATTTTCTTATTTCTAATTAAATGGATATTAAATTATGTAATAACAATATTTTTATGTCAATTCCATTTATCCGTGTTGAATCAAATATTAGGAATTTTTTTTGGTATTATTAGAGGAACGTTGATTGTTTGTATAATATTATTTTTTTTAGAATGTTCAACTTTCTTCGTAAATAGCAAATTTTTTAAAAGTTCATTATTAATTCCTTATTATAATTATTTTATAAAAATGTTTTTAAAACTTTTCATAAAAAGTATTTTTATGTAATATTATTGTAGAATATATTTAAATATTTTTATAAAATTAGTTTTTTAAACGTTAACACAATTTTCTAATTTCTTCCTGTAACTGTTTTTGAGTACAGTAAATAAAAATGATAATTTTATTGTACTCAAAATATTGTATTTCTATGTAATAGAATAATATAAAATTAGTGTTCAAACATAGCTGATATAGATTCTTCATTACTGATTCTACGAATAGCTTCAGCTAACATTCCAGCTAATGTTAACGTTCTTACATTAGGAAGTATTTTGATGTTTTTTGATAATGGAATTGTATCACATACTATTACTTCATCAATATTGGAATTTTTTAAATTTTCTGCTGCGTTTCCTGAAAAAATTGGATGTGTTGCATATGCAAAAACTCGTTTAGCTCCTCTATCTTTTAGAGCTTCAGCGGCTTTACATAATGTACCACCTGTATCGATCATATCATCTACTAAGATACAATCGCGATTAGCAACATCTCCAATGATGTTCATAACTTGTGATACATTAGCATTAGGTCTGCGTTTGTCAATAATAGCCATATCTGTATCATGCAGTAGTTTTGCAATAGCTCTAGCTCTTACTACTCCTCCAATATCAGGAGAAACAATGATGGGATTTTTAAGATTTATTTGTAACATATCTTCTAATAAAATTAAACTTCCAAATACATTATCAACTGGAACATCAAAAAATCCTTGAATTTGTTCAGCGTGTAGGTCTACTGTTAATACTCGATCTATTCCAATACTGGAAAAAAAATCGGCTATTACTTTTGCAGTGATTGGAACTCTAGATGAACGAACTCGACGATCTTGTCTTGCATAGCCAAAGTAAGGAATTACAGCAGTAATTCTTCCCGCAGATGCTCTTCTTAAGGCATCTACCATTACTATTAATTCCATAAGGTTATCGTTAGTAGGATAACAAGTTGATTGAATAATAAATACATCATTACCACGAACGTTTTCATTTATTTGAACGCTAATTTCTCCATCACTAAATTGCCCTACTGATGCGTTTCCCAAATTCATGTATAATCGACTAGCAATAGATTTGGCTAAGTTTGGAACAGAATTTCCAGAAAATAATTTCATATCAGGCACGAGAAAACCTCAGAATGTAAGATATATGAGTTTTTAATTTTATAATATTACAGTATGATTTAAAATAAATAATGTGATTATAGTTGTTTATGCAATATTGAAATATTTGTACCATTGGTAATAAATCCATGAACATTTAAAGGTAATATAGAAAAAATTTTTATTGCGTTCTTTTTGGAATTAAATTCAGAAAAGATACAAGATCCTGTTCCTGTAATTCGAAATAGTGCATATCGAGATAGCCAGGTCATTAAATTGTTTATTTTATTGAATTGTTTTCTTACGAGTATTTCACAGTCGTTTTTAAATGGTGTTTTTAATAATAAATTAATATTTTTTTTTTGAGAATTTCTTTTTAATTTCGGGTGAGAAAAAATTTGTTTGGTGGAGATTCTAATGTTTGGATAAACTATTAAATACCATTTTTTTTTGGTTGTTATAGGATACAATATATTTCCTATTCCTTCTGCTATGGACGTTCTTCCCATAATAAAGAAAGGAACATCGGCTCCTAGATTTTTTCCGAAACTTGCTAATTGTGAAATGTTAAATTTTGTGTTCCATAATTTATTTAATGCGATTAATGTTGTTGCAGCATTAGATGACCCTCCACCTAGTCCTCCTCCTATTGGTATATTTTTATTTATATAAATGTTAGCTCCTAACTTTAGTGAGCAATTTTTTAATTTTTGTGCTTTTTTTTTAATAATTTTGCTGCATGGATAATGATATTTTTAGAATGAGGTATATATGGTGTATGTGTTAATAGTTTTATATTCCCACTATTATTAGGAAAAATATATATTATATCTCCGTAATTCAACAATTGAAATAAAGTTTGGATATTATGGTAACCATCGTTTCGCATCCCTGTAATATATAAAAAAAGATTTATTTTGGCAGGAGATAACCAGGTAGTTCTTATCATATTGAAACACCGATTATTAGAATAAGATAATAGAATTTTTTTATCTTAATTAAGTCAAATAAATTTTAAAATAGTTTTATGGGTGGTAGTATAAACGTATTGACTAATAATTATACAACAAGACGTTGTGATTTAAATATAAAATGTATACTTTTATATAGAGTTTATTTTTTTATTCGAGTTAATTTGATAAAATTTTATTTATTAATAGTGTAGTGATATAATGACATAATTTAATATGTTTTAAGATAACATTTTTAGTTTTTTTTAATTCGCATTTTTCTTTTTATTTATGATTTTAAAGATATTTTTGAAACTGTTGTATTCATCTTTATTTAATAGGACTAATAAATATCATTAAATCATCTTGATACTAATATTGTTTTAAAATTTTATAGAATTTTGGTAGTTAATTAAAAAAATAGTAAATAGTTTTTTGTAGATTTTTTTGAAGTTATGTGTATTTTTACGCAAATTTTTTAACAGTAATATTTAAATAAATGTATTTTGACATATTTGCAAGAATTAATATACTTTATTTTTTGAGACAATAAATTTATGCTATAAAAGGATAAGTTATGCACGTTCATTGCGTATAGACAAATTAATTTAAGGGTGTATTTAAAAGTGAAAGATTTTATTATAAAAAAATTAGAAGATTTACATAAAAGGTATAAAGAAATTGAATATATGTTGTCTGACGTAAATATTTTTTCTAATCCAAAAAAATTTCGAAAATTATCCAAAGAGTATTTAAAATTATCTAATATTAATAATTGTTTTATTGATTGGAAGGTTAATGAAGATAACAAAAAAACAGTTTCATATTTATTGGATGATAGCGAATTGCATGATATGGCTAAAGAAGAATTAGAAATAGTTTGTTTTAAGAAAATTAAATTAGAAAATGAATTAAAAATGTTGTTATTACCTAATGATCCATTTGATAAAAAAAATTGTTTTGTTGAAATTAGAGCAGCTACAGGAGGAGATGAAGCTGCTATATTTGCTGGAAATTTATTGAAAATGTATATTAGATATGCAGAGTTGAAACATTGGAAAACAGAAATTATTAATATTACTCATAGCGACCAAGGAGGTTGTAAAGATGTAATAATGAAGGTGACTGGTAAAGGAGTATGTGGAAAATTAAAATTTGAATCTGGAGGTCATAGAGTACAAAGAGTACCACAAACAGAATCTCAAGGACGTATCCATACTTCAACATGTACAGTAGCTATTATTCCTGTAGTGCCAGAAAAAGAAGTGACAAGAATTAATACTAATGATTTGAAAATTGATACGTTTAGATCTTCTGGAGCAGGTGGACAACATGTAAACACTACAGATTCAGCTATTAGAATTACTCATATTCCAACTGGTCATGTAGTAGAATGTCAAGATGAACGTTCTCAACATAAAAATAAGGCTAAAGCATTATCTGTTTTAGTTTCGAGGATTCAAGCAGAACAGTTTTCTCAACGTCGTGAAGAAAATGCTATTATGCGTCGTAATCTTTTAGGTAGTGGAATGCGTTCAGATAGAAATAGAACTTATAATTTTTCTAAAAATAGAGTAACTGATCATAGGATTAACTTAACATTGTATGCTTTAAACGACATATTAAATGGAAATTTAGATTTGTTAATTGATCCAATTATTCAAGAATATCAAGCTAATTACTTATCTAGTTTTTTTAATAATATTGTTCAATGAATGTTAAATCTTGGCTAGATACAGCTTGCTTACAATTGAATAATTCTAGTACTAAATTAGATTTAGAAGTCTTGCTTAGTCATGTTCTTCATAGAAGTATTGATTGGTTAATTGGTCATAGTTCTTATAAAATATCTAAAAATGACTTTGAACAGTTAAATAATTTACTAAAACGTAGGATCAATGGCGAACCTATTGCATATTTGATTAAACAAAAAGAGTTTTGGTCATTGCCCTTTATTGTATCATATGACACTTTAATTCCTCGCCCCGACACTGAAATGTTAGTAGAACAAACTTTAACTCGATTAGACAATATTAATCACAAAAGTATATTAGATTTAGGAACAGGTTGTGGTTGTATAGCTTTGACTTTGGCTAGTATAAAATTTAATTGTTATATTGTAGGTATAGATTGCGTACAGAAAGCTATTCATATAGCTAAAAAAAATGCAAAAATGTTGCAATTAAACAATGTTATATTTTTTCATAGTTTTTGGTTTTCTTCTGTCGATCAAAAATTTGATATTATTGTAAGTAATCCTCCTTATATTAGTTTGAATGAAATTGATAATTTAGAAAAAGAAGTGTTATTTGAACCATTGACAGCGTTAGTTTCTTCGGACAATGGATTGGGCTCTATTTGTTATATTATTAAGAATTCTAAGAAATACTTAAAAAATATGGGTTGGTTATTGATAGAGCATGGTTGGATGCAAAAGGTTCGAGTACAAAAATTGTTTAAGCAACATAATTTTTTTAATATAATTACTTATCAAGATTATTCTGGAAATAATAGAATTACTGTTGGACAGAGGAGATAGATGTGGATGTTAATTTTACATTTTAATATACGATTTACGTTGGTATTTCAGTAAATTTCAGTTGTTTTATGCTATAATGATTTTTTAGTATATAATTTTTACGGTTATATTTGGTTTTTCAATTAAATAAAAAATTTATAATGTAATTATTGGAAATCATATGACATCTTTTTTTGGTTGTGATGTTTCTAAATCACCATTATGCGAATCAATTGTTTCTATATTATGTCTTATTCGATCAGATTTTCCTACTGATTTTGTAGTTCAAGAATTAAGTAATAGAGTAGAAGAAGCTAAATCGTATGTAGCATCTGAAAAAGAAATGCATTGTAAGCTAAAAAAGTTAATAGAATTGTTTTATGATCATTGGAAATTTGGTGGAGCTACTGGAGTATATAAGTTGTCTGATGTTTTATGGTTAGACAATGTTTTAAAAACTCGTCAAGGTACTGCAGTTTCATTGGGGGTAATATTATTACATATTGCTCAGAAGCTCTGTTTACCTCTTGTTCCAGTAATTTTTCCTACTCAATTAATTTTACGTGTCGATAAATTAAATAAAAAAATGTGGTTAATAAATCCGTTTAATGGAGATACATTAGACGAACATGTACTAGAAGCATGGTTGAAAGGTAACATTAGCCCTATAGCAGAATTATATGAAAATGATTTATATGAAGCTCAACATTTAACAGTTATAAGAAAAATGTTAGATGCATTAAAAAATGCATTAATAGAAGAAAAAAAAATGGAATTAGCATTAAATGTGAGTAATGTATTATTAAAAATTAATCCCAATGATCCTTATGAAATACGTGATCGAGGATTAATATATGCTCAACTGGAATGTAATCATGTTGCATTAGCTGATCTTATCTATTTCGTAGAACATTGTCCTGAAGATCCTATTAGTGAAATAATAAAAGTTCAAATTCATGCAATAGAAAAGAAAAAATTTACGTTACATTAAAATCATTTATGTACTTTAAAGTAAAAAATTGTTTTTAAATATACGACTTCATAATAAAATTTACGATAAATTCTTATTATATTAAAAAGTTAATTTATGTTGTATTTATTATGTTAATGTATGTTTTAATATAATTCATTACGTTCATATGATGTGAGATTTAATAAGATAGATTCTATTTTTTTAAGTATTAATATTGTTTTAGTTCTTTATTTTTTTAATCGTTATAGAAGTTATAAAAGATTTGTGATATTTTTTTGTTAACATTTTTTAGCCATGTTTGAGGTGTTATTGGCATTTGACGTTTATGCATAGTATGGATAAAATATTTTTCAATTGCTAATTGACTTTTTTTATTAATTTTCTTACCTTCTAAATAAGAATCAATATCTAAATAAGTTACACCTAAAATTTCTTCATCAGTTTTGTATGGATGCATATCTTCTAAATTTGCTCTAGGCTGTTTTAGATAAAGATGAGGTGGGCATTTTAGTTCTTTTAACAATAATTTTCCTTGTTTTTTATTTAACTCAGAAATAGGATTAATATCTGTTCCTCCATCTCCATATTTTGTAAAAAATCCAGTAATTGCTTCAGAAGCGTGATCAGTTCCAACAACGATACCTTTATATGCACTAGCAATGTTATATTGTATCTTCATTCTTTCTCTAGCTTTGTTGTTTTCTCTCATATGATCAGATACATTTACTCCTGATTTTTGTAGTGCTTGTTCAGTATTTAATACAGATTTTTTTATATTAATGTTTAACATTATTTGAGGTTTGATAAAGTTTATTGCATCTTGACAATCGTTTGAATCTATTTGTTTTCCATATGGTAGGCATAATAAAATAAGTTTATAAGTTCTACAATGAAAAACAGTATTAAGTTTGTTTATGGCTAATTGACACAATTTTCCAGTTAGTGTTGAGTCTTGTCCACCGCTAATTCCTAATACTAATGTTTTAATTTTATCATGATGTAGTATATATTCTTTAATAAAGTTAATTATTCTGTGAATTTCAAATTTAGGATTAATATTAGATTTTACACCTAAAGTATTGATAATTTTTTTTTGTAAACTCATAATTTATCTCTTATAAATATGTTAATTTATATTATATAGATAATATTTTAAATTATAAATGTAGTTATTGATAATAATATTTCAATATATATATATTTATAGAAAATATTAGTTAGTATTTAAAATTTATAATTTCAAATATCTGTTGTATAATAAATTGTATAGAGTATTTTTTTAAAATGACATAACAATGTATATCATAAATTTGGAATACTATTATGTGCGATCCGTTAGTTTTTACTTTAAATTGTGGTAGTTCATCTATAAAGTTTGCTGTTATAAATTCAGCAAAAAATCAAATAGCATTGTCAGGATTAGTTGATTTTTTAGGTTTTTCTGAAATAAGCATTTCATGGATAATAAAATCTGAAAAATACAATAAAAAATTTCAAAAGTCAACAAGTTATGTAGATATAATTCTTTTTATTGTATGTCATATCCTAAAAAAAGATTTAAAAATATATAATTATATTTCATGTATAGGGCATCGTGTAGTTCATGGTGGGTCAAATTTGAAAAAGTCAGAAATAATAACTGAAGAAATAATACAAGATATTAAACATGCTTCTTTTTTTGCCCCGTTGCATAATCCTATCAATTTATTAGGTATTCAAGCTACATTAGTTTGTTTTCCTCATCTAAAAAAAAAAATGTAGCTGTATTCGATACAGCATTTCATAGTACGATACCAAAAACATCTTATTTATATGCTATTCCTTATACTTTTTATAAAAAGTATGGTATTAGAAGATATGGAGCACATGGTATAAGTCATTCTTATGTCATGCATTGTACTTCTAAATTTTTAAAAATTCCGGTACCGAAATTGAATATTATTACCTGTCATTTAGGAAATGGTGCATCAGTAGCAGCTATTCGAGGTGGTATTTGTGTAGATACTTCAATGGGTTTAACGCCATTAGAAGGTTTAGTTATGGGTACTAGAAGTGGAGATATAGATCCTGCAATTATTTTTTTTATGTACAATAAATTAAAAATGAATATGAAAGACATTGAAAATATTTTGATTAAAAAATCAGGATTATTAGGATTAAGTGAATTGAGTAGTGATTTGCGTGATTTAGAGGATAAATATTTTTATAATAGTAAAGTAAAGTTATCTATTGATGTATTTTGTCATCGTTTATCCAAATATATTAGTTCTTATTCTTCGTTAATGGAAGGGAGATTAGATGCTCTTGTTTTTACTGGTGGAATTGGAGAAAATTCTTGTTTAATTAGAACTATTACTATTTCTTATTTATCTTTGTTAAATTGTAAAATTAATAAAAAATTAAATATGTTAATTAAACGTGGTAAAAAAGGCTTAATTAATGCTAAAGACAGTATATCTATATTAGTAATACCGACTCATGAAGAATTAGTAATAGCAAAAGAAGCGGTATCATTGATTAGTAATTAGTAAAATATAATTGTTTTGTAAAAAATGATTGTGTGTAAAAATAGAATTTATTTTTGGAGTAAATTTTCATGCGTACTGTAATGTTAATTCCTATAGGGATTAATGTTGGATTAACTACTGTTAGTATAGGATTAATTCAAAAAATACAAGATAGTAACTTTCATGTCAAGTTTTTTAAACCAGTCTTTTATAGTACGTATGATCATGATTGTGTTGATCATACTACAAGTATTTTAGAAAAAATGAGTTCTATTGTATGTCTTAAACCTGTTAAAGTACATCATATACATCATTTTTTAACAAAATATAAAAAACAAACAATTATAGAAAATATTTTATTAGAAATACGTTCTAAAACAAAATATAATGATGTTTTATTGTTAGAAGGAATATGTTTACGATCATTTACTTTGCTTTCTAATGAAATAAATTACGAAATTTCACGAATTACTAATGCAGAAGTTATTTTCATATGTACTATACAAAATGACAGTATAGTTGAAATTAACAATGTTATGAATATTATTAAAAGAAATTTCATGGAGAAAAAATATATACATATCAAAGGTATTATAATTAATGAATTTAAAATGATACAGTTTGACTCGTCTAGAAATTTTATAGGTTATTTTAATATATTTGATCTTATGTTAAAGAAAAAAAAGTTTAGCGTTCTTAACAAGAGTATATTATCTAAGCATTGTAATATACCGATATTAGGTTGTATTCCATGGAATTCAAAATTAATAGAACCTAATTTAGAAGAGATATCATTTTATCTTCAAGCGTATGTTATAAATAAAGAAAAATTGAGTTCTTTATACATTAAATCTGTTATTGTATATAAAAATAGTGATGTTTTTAAATATAATAATCAATTTTTATCTCGTACAATTTTACTACTGTCATCAGATCATTTTTATAATTTAGAAACGATATGTACTATTATAAATAGAAATAATCTCATTGTTTCTATATTGTTAACAGATAGTAATGCATTTTATATGCGTTTGGTAGAATCATGCTCTTTTATTAAAATACGTGTGCCGATTTTATTAGTTAAGACAAATATGTTAAAAACAATTTTATTATTAAAAGAGTTTGATTGCAAAGTATCTGTGAAGGATAATAGTAAGTTTAATATAGTAAAAAATCATGTTTCTTTACATATTGATAATAATTTTATAACTTCTTTAAGTGATAAATATAATTCCCAATATCCGATGTGTTCATCAGCATTTATTTATAGTTTACGAAAGTTATCTAAAAAAAATAAAAAAAGAATTCTCCTTCCTGAAGGAACGGAGCTGCGCATTATTCAAGCTGCTTCTATTTGTGCAAGTAAAAATATCGCACAATGTGTTTTATTAGGAAATCCAAATGAAATTAGAAACATTGCTAAACTTAATAACATTAGATTAGAATCAAATATAGAGATTTTAAATCCAGAATTAATAAGAAATGATTATATAGAGCGTTTTATACAATTACGTAAAAAATATAAAATTACTATTATGCATGCAAAAAAAATGCTTGCAAATAATTCTATTTTATCTACTTTAATATTGGAATCTAATAAAGTAGATGGGTTAGTATCAGGATCTGTAAACACCACTGCTAATACAGTTCTTCCTGCTTTACAATTGATTAAAGTATCCAAGAATTTTTCTTTAGTATCATCTGTATTTTTTATGTTATTACCAGATCGTGTTTTATTGTATGCAGATTGTGCTATTAATCTCAATCCTAATTCTAATCAATTAGCAGAAATTGCTATTCAGTCTGCTAATACTGCTATATCTTTTGGAATATTTCCAAAGATTGCAATGTTATCTTATTCTACAGGAACATCTGGCAGTGGTATAAAAGTTGATGCAGTAAAAGAAGCAACTGCTATAGTACGAAAAAAATGTCCTCATCTTATCATAGATGGTCCTATTCAATATGATGCAGCGGTAGATAGTATAATATCAAAATTAAAATGTCCCAATTCTGTTCTTGATGGTGATGCAACGGTTTTTATATTTCCCGATCTTAATGCAGGGAACATTACATACAAAGCAGTTCAGAGATCTACTAATATTGTTTCTATTGGTCCCATATTACAAGGTATTGAAAAACCAGTTAATGATTTATCTAGAGGGGCTTCAGTACAAGATATAGTATATACTATTGCTATTACAGCTGTACTATCTAAATAGTTTTGAAGTTTAATAGTTTTATACATTGTAATGAAATGGTATTTTGTTTTAAATTTTAATTATAATATTTCCTGTTGCTATACAACAACATGGGAAAATGTCTCCTATGTTGTATGAAGCTAAGGGATGTATTTCATTTATGTAATATATATTACCTTTTAGTAGTTTAATTCTACATGTACCACAATATCCTTGTTTACATTGATATTCTACATGTATGTTGTGTTTCGTTAATATAAGGAGTAATGGAATTTTTTTGAATTGATAATAGATAATATACTTTTTGTTATAAATTTCAATAGTTGAATAAGACATTTATAATTTAAACTTATTAAATGCAGTATCATTAATATCAGAATCAATTTGTCCGATTAGGTAAGAGCTTACAGAAATTTCTTGAGGTGCTACTTGAACATTATCTGAAATTAACCAAGCGTTTATCCATGGAATAGGATTAGAGGTAATTTCAAAAGGCATAGGTAGTCCGATAGCATTCATACGGATATTAGTAATGTATTCAATGTATTGCGATAAAATCTCTTTATTTAATCCAAGCATGGAACCATCTTGAAATAAATACTCCACCCATGATTTTTCTTGCTCTGATACTGAAATAAACAAATTACAGCATTCTTTATGACACTCTTGAGTAATTTTTGACATTTCTTCATGATTGTTATCATTTTTTAATATATTTAAAATATGTTGAGTTCCAGTGAGGTGCAGTGCTTCATCTCTAGCAATTAATCTAATTATTTTTGCGTTACCTTCCATAATTTCTCTTTCTGCAAAAGCAAAAGAACAAGCAAAACTTACATAGAATCGAATAGCCTCTAATGCATTTACACTGATTAAACACAGGTACAATAGTTTTTTAATCTCGCGTAGATTAATAGATATCTTTGTTCCGTTAATTATGTGTATTCCCTCTCCTAATAGGTGCCAATAGCTAGTCATTTTTATAAGATTATCATAATATTTAGCAATGTCTTGAGCTCTATTGACTATATTTTTATTATTAACTATATCGTCAAAGATTACAGAAGGAGTATTGATTATATTTCTTATAATATGGGTATATGATCTAGAATGAATAGTTTCCGAAAATGACCATGTTTCTATCCATGTTTCTAATTCAGGAAGTGAAACGATTGGTAAAAAGGCAACGTTTGGACTTCTCCCTTGAATTGAATCTAATAGTGTTTGGTATTTTAAGTTACTAATAAAAATATGTTTCTCGTGATCCGGAAGATTCTGAAAATCAATTGCATCTCGTGATAGATCTACTTCTTCTGGTCTCCAAAAAAAAGATAGTTGTTTTTCTATGAGTTTTTCGAAAATTTCATATTTCTGTTGATCATATCTTGAGACGTTAACTGGTTGTCCAAAAAACATAGGTTCAAAAAGTTGGTTATTTTTATTTTTAGAAAAAGTAGTGTATGTCATATGATTATCCTATATAAGTAATAAATATATTATGTCTTAAATGAAAGTAAAGTGATTAATTTATATTTTACAAGCTCCATTTTCGCAATTGTCATTATTTATAAAAATTGGAATTTCGATTTGATTATCTTTGGCATCATCTTTAGTATTTTGGTAATATAGTGTTTTTAAACCTAACTTATAAGCTGTCAATAAATCTATTATTAATTGTTTCATAGGTATTTTTCCATTAGAAAATAATCTAGGATTATAATTAGTATTAGTAGAAATAGCTTGATCTACGAATTTTTGCATGATACCTGCTAATTGTAAATACCCAGTGTTATTCGGAATGTTCCATAGTAATTCATAATGTGATTTTAGCTTTTTATACTCAGGTACTACTTGTCGAAGCATGCCATCTTTTGATGCTTTGATGCTAATAAATCCTCTAGGTGGTTCTATACCATTAGTAGCATTTGAAATTTGAGAAGATGTTTCTGAAGGCATTAATGCTGATACTGTAGAATTGCGTAATCCATATTTTTTAATTTTCCTTCTTAAAAATTCCCAGTCTAAATGCAATGGTTCGTTACAAATTTTATCTACGTCTTTTTTGTAAGTGTCTATAGGTAAGATACCCTGGCAATATGTTGTTTGATTAAACCCAGCGCATACTCCTTTTTCTTTTGCTAATTCGCATGACGCATTTAACAAATGATATTGTATAGCTTCAAATGTTCGATGAGTTAGAGCATTTGCACTTCCATCAGAATATCGTACTTTGTTTTTGGCTAAATAGTACGCAAAATTAATTACTCCAATGCCTAGTGATCTTCTGGATAACGCTGATTTTTTGGCTCCTATGATGGGATAATTTTGATAATCTAATACTGAATCTAATGCTCTTACTATTAAGTGCGAGAGTTCTGATAAATCTTTAAGATTCTTTAGAGAACCTAAATTAATGGCAGATAAAGTGCATAGTGCAATTTCCCCGTTGGGATCATGGATATCATTTAATGGATTAGTTGGTAGTGTTATTTCCAAACATAAGTTGGATTGCCTAATAGGTGCAAGTTTTGGATTAAAAGCACTGTGTGTATTACAGTGATCAACGTTTTGTATATAAATTCTTCCGGTAGAGGTTCTTTCTTGCATAATTAAAGAGAATAAATGAGTTGCTTTTATTTTCTTTTTTCTAATTTTTTTGTTATTTTCATATTTGACGTATAATTTTTCGAATTGTTGTTGATCAGAAAAAAAAGAATCATATAATCTCGGAACATCGGATGGACTAAATAATGTAATGTATTTTCCTGATATCATTCGTTGATACATCAATTTATTTATTTGTATTCCATAATCCATATGGCGAACTCGATTTTCGTCTATTCCTCTGTTATTTTTTAATACTAATAGACTTTCTACTTCAAGATGCCAAATTGGATAAAATATAGTAGCTGCACCACCTCTAACGCCACCTTGTGAACATGACTTAACAGCGCTCTGAAAGTGTTTGTAAAAAGGAATACATCCAGTATGAAATGCATCTCCTCCTCTAATAGGGCTTCCTAAGGCTCTAATTTGACCTGCGTTAATTCCGATTCCTGCACGTTGAGATACATATTTTACAATTGCGCTAGCAGTAGCATTAATAGAATTTAAACTATCAGCGCATTCAATTAAAACGCAAGAACTAAATTGTCGCGTAGGAGTTCTTAATCCAGCCATGATAGGAGTTGGCAAGGAAATTTTAAAAGTAGAAATTGCATTATAAAATTTTTTGATATATTGCATTCTATTTTCTTTTGGATATTTATGAAATAAACATGCTGATATTACAATATATAAAAATTGAGCACTCTCGTAAATTTTTTTAGTTACTCTATTTTGTATTAAATATTTTCCTTCTAATTGTTTTACTGCTGCATAAGAAAAATTCATATCACGCCAATGTTTGATAAAGGAATTCATTTGTATATATTCAGTTTCAGAGTAATCTTTTAATAAATGTTTGTCGTATTTTCCTAATTTTACCATATTTTTTATATACGTATATAAATCAGGAGGAGTAAATTGACCAAAAGCTTGTTTTCGAAGATGAAATATAGCTAATCTGGCAGCCATATATTGGTAATCAGGTGAATTTTCAGAAATAAGATCAGCCGCAGATTTTATAATAGTTTCATGTATAGTAGTAGTTTTTATAAAATTATAGAATTGTATTCTAGATTTTAGTGCTACTTGAGATACGGAAATATTGTCTAAATCTTTTGCTGCCCAATTTAGTACTCTGTGAATTTTATCTAAATTAATTAATTCTTTTTGTCCATCTCTTTTTGTAACTAGTAGTATTGGATTCATTTTATCTTTTCCTTTTGCGAAATATAGTTATATTAGTTATTTTGAATTTTATATGTTTTGGTTATTTTTTTGTAAATTTTAATTTTACTATTATAAATAATTTTTAAAAAGAAATAAAATTTTGAAAATAACTAATGTACATTTAATTGCTTAGTTTGTTTTTGAGCATAAATTTATATTTTTTTTGAATAAAGTAAACATTTCATATTATAAAACTAATATTTTTTGCTTTTTTTAAAAATGTTCTTTTAAATGCGTGCTTGTTTTTAAATTAACATTAACGAATAGTTTGTTAACTTGTATCATGAATTTGTATTATGGCTTATAAAAATGATTCATTTGCTTTTTGTACAGCTACTACTTTTTCTTTTTCTGATGTTCTAATTAAAATAACACCTTGTGTATTTCTTCCAAGGATTCCAATTTCTGATATTCTAGTTCTGACTAATGTTCCAGCATTAGTTATGATCATGATTTGATCTTTTTCTATTACTTGCATAGCTCCAATCATTATTCCATTTTTTTTAGTTATTTTTATTGCAATAGTTCCTCTAGTAGCTCTAGATTTCATTGGAAATTCACAAATTTCAGTTCGCTTTCCGTATCCATGTTCGGTGACAATCAATATGTTTCCAATTCCTCTCGGTACTACTAAAGACACTACTTTGTCTTGTTTTTTTATTGCTATTCCTTTCATTCCAGTAGCATTTCTTCCCATTGTTCTAACTAACTTTTCAGAAAAATGGACAGCTTTTCCTGCTGCAGTAAATAACATTATTTTGTCTTTTCCGTTGGTAAGAGATACACCAATTAATTCGTCATCTTCTTTTAATTTAATAGCAATTATTCCAGCAGTTCTTGGTCGTTTGAACTCACATAAATTAGTTTTTTTAACCATTCCTTGAGCAGTAGCCATAAAAATATTTATGCTATCTTTATATTTTGAAATAGGTAATATGGCTGTTATTCTTTCTTTGGTACTAAGAGGTAAAAGATTAACTATTGGACGTCCGCGAGCATTTCTACTAGCTTCGGGTAATTGATAAACTTTCATCCAATATATTATTCCTCGGCTAGAAAAACATAATATTGTGTCATGTGTATTAGCTACAAGTAAATTTTCTATAAAATCTTCTTCTTTTGTTTTTGCTGCTGATTTTCCTTTTCCTCCTCTTTTTTGCGCTTCATAAGTAGATAATGGTTGATATTTTACATATCCTGAATGTGATAGAGTAACTACTACATCTTCTCGATTTATCATATCGGAAATATTGATGTCTTCATAATTTGTAATGATTTGAGTTTTTCTTTTATCTCCAAAACTCTGTTTAACATTTATTAGTTCTTCTTTCATAACGTTAGTAAGCGTTTGGGTATCTTGTAAGATATTTTCTAACATTATACAGGATTCCTTAAATTTTTTATGTTCTGCGATAAGTTTAGAAGATTCTAAATTAGTGAGTTTTTGAAGACGTAGTTCTAGTACTGCATTTACTTGAATGGGAGTAAAAAATAAAGTTTTATCTTTATTGTATTGAGTTTGCATTGAGTATTTTTTTAAAGTATTATTTAGTTCATTGGTTTTTTTAAAACTTTTTGAGTACCAATTTTTTTCAAGTAACAGCTTTTTTGCTTCTGCCAACGATTTTGCGTTTTTAATTAATGCAATAATTATGTCAATATTTTCTAAAGAGATAATTAATCCTTCAATAACGTGTATTTTATTTTTAATATTTTTTAATTCAAATAAACTACGTCTAGTTATTATTTTTTTTCGATGAGTTATAAACTCGTTTAAAATATCTTTTAACGACATTATTTTTGGTTGTCCGTTAGACAATGCAACCATGTTAATACCAAAAGAAACTTGTAATTGAGTTAAAATGTATAATTGATTAAGAATAATTTCTGGTTTTGCTTCTTTCTTTGTATCAATAACTATTCTCATTCCTTCTTTATCTGATTCATCACGTAAACCGCTAATACCTTCAATTCTTTTGTCTTTTACTAATTCAGCAATTTTTTCAATTACGCGTGATTTATTTACTTGATATGGTAATTCAAAAATAATTAGGGATTCTTTTTTCGTTTTTTCTTGAATTTCTATTTTACTTTTGGCTCTGATATGAATTTTACCTCTTCCTGTTTGATATGCTTCTGTAATACCTGTACATCCATTAATTATACCTGCGGTAGGAAAATCAGGTCCTGGAATATGTTTCATGAGTTCTTGTAAAGTAATTTGATTATTATCTATAAAAGCAAGACAACCATTTATTATTTCTGTGATGTTATGAGGAGGAATATTAGTAGCCATACCAACCGCAATACCAGATGAACCATTAATAAGTAAATTAGGTATTTTTGTAGGAAGTACTTCAGGAATTTTTTCTGTTCCATCATAATTAGGAAAAAATTTTACTGTTTCTTTATCTAAATCACTTAACAATTCATATGCAATTTTAGACATCCTAATTTCAGTGTATCTCATTGCTGCTGCAGAATCCCCGTCTATTGATCCAAAATTCCCTTGTCCATCAATAAGTGTATATCGCAATGAAAAAGATTGAGCCATTCGAACTATAGCATCATATACAGCAGTATCTCCATGTGGATGGTATTTTCCAATAACATCACCTACTATTCTAGCTGACTTTTTGTATAGTTTATTCCAATTATTACTTAATGTATTCATGGCGAATAATATTCTTCTATGAACAGGTTTTAATCCGTCCCTTACGTCTGGTAAAGCACGTCCGATAATAACTGACATAGCATAATCTAAATAAGAATTTTTAAGTTCATCTTCAATGTTGATTTTTATAATTTCTTTTGCAATTTTTTTCATGATTATATTTATCTTTGTAATAATGTTTAGGGTAGTAATATTATCACAATAGAAAATTTGATTAATACAAAAATATTATTTTATAAAATTATCAAATTTCTAAGGTTTTGAGAAAAATATTATTTTTGTTGTTTTGATTATTGAGGAATATGAGTAATATAATAATATTTAAAGGATAAACAATGATCTAAAAAATTTATAATCTATGATAAGTAATATATATAGAATATACATTATATTTTTTATGATGATTAGTATCATTTTATATAAATATTATTTTTATATATTTTTTAAAAAAACATTTTAAATATAGATTGAAATTGATATAAAATATTGTTTTACGATATCATATGATGTATTCTTTTGTTTAGTAGTATTGTATTAAGTTATGACAACAATGTTATTTTATAATGTAATATCACGAGGTTTATATGAATACTGATGAAAAAAAATTAATAGAAGATTTGTTTTTTCGATTACATCAAACTGAGATTCAATCTCCTAATCGAGATAATATTGCTGAAGAGCTAATTAAAAATTTATTAGAAAAGTATCCAAATTCTCCTTACTATATGGCGCAAACCATATTAGTTCAAGAAACAGCAATAAAGAAATTGAATGATAAAGTTTCTGAACTAGAAAGTCATGTTCTTAAAGATAAGAAAGATAAAAAAAATGTATCTATTGGTTTTTTATCAAATTTGTTTGGGACAAAAAAAAATCAAAGTGTTTCAGAAACATATTCTAATAGTTCTATTAATCCATTACATAATAGAGCTTTTGATTCTAATACTAGTCCTTTTTCTTCACAAACTCGTTCTGGCACTTTGTCTCAAATAGGAGCTGCTAATAATACAGGAGGATTTTTTAGTGGAGCACTTCAAACTGCTACAGGAGTAGCTGGTGGTGTAGTGATGGCGAATATGTTAACGAATCTTTTTCAGAATAAAAAATCTGAAGAAGAGGTAATAAATTCAGCTCATAACGTTGATTCTTCTCATGTAGAATCTAACTCTATAGATAATGATCCTGCGCATAATCAGTATATTAACTATGATAGAACGAATTCAGACAATCATGTTGAAGAATGTCATCCGTTGAATTGTGATGTTCATGATGATAATGATTATGACAATTTTGAAGATGATAATTTTATTTAAATATTTTATATATTCATGTTTATAAATGTTTTATAAAAAATGCATAAAACCAGCAACGAACTTATTTTTCTGCTGGTTCATGTAAATAATTATGTTAGTTTATAAATAAAGGTTATTTAATATTTTTATTATTTTATTTTTCACCATATGTATTTTTTAAATATTGTTTTACTCCATCTGAAGTAGGTTTCATTCCGTGATTTCCTGGTATCCAATTGGCTGGACAAACTTCTCCATACGTTTCGTTAAAATTTAGTGCATCTATCATTCTTATCATATCTGAAATGTTTCTTCCAAATGGTAAATCATTTATTACTTGATGACGAACTATTCCTTTTTTATCAATGAGAAAAGATGCTCTTAGTGCTACACCTAATTTTGGATGTTCAACATTGTATAATTTTTGTATTTCTCTTTTTATGTCAGATATTATTATATATTTTATTTGTCCGATACCACCTTGGTTGCGACTAGTTTGACGCCAAGCTTTATGTACATATATTGAATCAATAGATACTCCTATAACTTCCGTATCTCTTTGTGTAAATTCAGAAAGAGACTTGTCGAATGCTATAATTTCTGAAGGGCATACAAATGTAAAATCCATTGGCCAAAAAAATAGTACTGTAGTTTTTTCATTAATGTGGTTTTTAAAATTAAAGCAATCTACAATGTCATTGTTATGTAAAATAGCAGGTGCAGTAAAATCGGGTGCTTGATGTGTTACTAACATATTTATTTCCTTGATTGAGTGATATACTTTATAAAATATAAATTATTTTATTTTAAAAATATTACGCGTTTTACAAAATAGTTTTAAATAATTTTCAATTTTTTAATTTTATGTTTTATTTTAAATGTTTTTAGATGAATGAAATAGTATAATATAGAAATACAGTGCATAATGTTATTATTATAGTAATGATATTTTTAAAATTGAAGTTTTGATATTTTATGAGTAATTGTATCATGAATTGGAAAGATGTATTAAAAGAAGAAAAAAAAAATTATATTTTATTAGTATTATTAAAAATCTTGCTAATATCAGACAAACTAAAATAGTATATCCTCCTAAACATGAGGTATTTAATGCTTTTTCATTAACAAATTTTTCTAATATAAAAGTAGTTATTATTGGTCAAGATCCATATTTTAAAAAAGGTCAAGCGAATGGATTAGCGTTTTCTGTGCAAAAAAATGTTAAAATTCCTCCCTCTTTAGTTAACATACGAAAAGAATTAGTTAATGATATAGGTAAAAATTTTTTATTTCAAAGTGGATGTCTTAAAAATTGGGCTCGTCAAGGTGTATTTTTATTAAATTCTGTTTTAACAGTAGAATCAAATAAACCCGGTTCTCATTTTAAATTAGGATGGGAAAATTTTACTAATAAAGTTATAAAAATTATTAGCGATTATCATACAGGAGTTATTTTTTTGTTATGGGGATCATATGCTAAAAAAAAAATAGCACATATTTGTATTCGCAAACATCATATTTTATTGGCATCGCATCCATCACCGTTATCATCTTATCACGGTTTTTTTGGATGCCGCCATTTTTCAAAGACAAATTTTTTATTAAAAAAACAGAATAAAACTCCAATTAATTGGTTTATATGACTAATTTTATGTTATGCATCATAATATGATGTTATATGCGTCATGTATTTTTAAAAATATAACATTTTTATTGTAATTTTTGTTATTTTAAATATTGTTTTTTCTTTTTTTTATTTTTACTATGGCTTTTCGTATGATCTCTCCTTGACATATATAACCGTCTTTAATGACTGATGAAACATAATAAGTATGAATATCATCTAATTTTTCATTGGATTCAGTTTGATGTAATGATGCATTAAATTTTATATTTTTTTGATTTTCTATAGTTAAATTAAATTTTTGAATTGTATCCAATAGTAATTTTAGTGTTAATGTGATTCCTTCTATTATTTTATTATGTTTAATATTAAGTTTATATGCAGTATTTTTTATGTTTTTTAAATTATCTAATATGGGAATAAAATTAATGCAAAAATATTGAAATTGCATTTTTTTTATTTTTTTTATCTTATTGTAAGTATTTTTTTTTATGTTTTCGATTTCAGCTTGTTCTCGTAATTTAATATTTATAATGTTTTTTTTAATGTTAAGTATTTTTTCGTTCAATTTATTTTCATCTTCAATAGTATTATTTCTATTGTCATTAGCTTCTTTTTTTTTGATATCTATATTATTATTTTTTGTAAAATCTAAATCTTTATTTTTATTATTCATAAAATTTTTCTCTGCATTTGTTTGAAATATTCCATACTTGTTAAGTATGGAGAATCATAATAAATTATTCAACATTATGTATTAAATAATAATTTATAATTGCATTATAAAGGAACCCATTTCGTGAAACAATTTTTTTATTGTATTGGAATAGTAGGTTATCCTCGTCATTTTAGTGCGTTATCTACACACAAGATGCTATATAATTGGTTAAAAAAAAAAGAATATCATGTTATTGTTGAAGATAAAGTAGCTAATAAATTGGGTTTAGAAGGAATAGATGCAGATTCATTACCTAACATTGGTAAACAGTGCGATTTAGTAATAGTGGTAGGCGGAGATGGAAACATGTTGCATGCAGCTCGTATATTGTCTGCTTATAAAATAAAAATTATTGGTATTAATAGAGGAAATTTGGGTTTTTTAACTGATTTAAATCCTAATACTGCATTAAAGCAGTTGTTATGCGTACTTTCTGGAGAATATATTCAAGAACGTCGTTTTTTATTAGAAGTAAAAATTATTAAAAAAAATGGATTGTTTTCGATAAGTAAAGCTATTAATGAGATAGTATTGCATGCTGAGCATGTAGCTCGTATGATAAATTTTGAAGTATATATTAATAATGACTTAGCTTTCTCTCAACGTTCTGATGGTTTAATTATTTCAACTCCTACAGGATCTACTGGGTATTCATTGTCGGCTGGGGGTCCTATTTTGGTTGCTTCATTGGATGCAATCGTGTTAGTTCCTATGTTTCCTCATACTTTGTCTTCTCGTCCTTTAGTAATAAATAATACCAGTACAGTTTGTTTAAAATTTATGGAAACTATATCAGAATTAAGAATTAGTTGTGATAGTCAAATAGTTTTATCAGTAGAAGAACACGACGTTGTTTTGGTTCAAAAAAGCAATGATTTTTTATTTTTAATACATCCTAAAAATTACAGTTATTTCGAAACCTTAAGTTCTAAGCTACATTGGTCTAGATAATAGTAATCAATATATAAATGTTTTTTAGTGTGAGTGATAAAATTATTCTTTAGAAGAACATAGTATTTTACGTAGTAAATACATACATAAAAACTTAAATACACATTATTAATGTTTGATCGAATAATATGAATTTTTTTTGCATTTAAGATGGGATATTTTAGTATATATGGAGCTGGCGGGATTCGAACCCGCGTCCAAAATTTTTACGACTTCAGTACTACATGCTTAGTCTATTATATTTAATTAATCTATAAACGTATAGACACATTATAAATTTTTTCTTATTATATTTTTTTTTAACGACTAAAATTTATAAGTATAATTTTAATACGCGATCTCTTATTTTTTGATCCTGTTTTCTTTTTAAGAGAAAAAAGAATCAGGAAGCTTTAGTTTAACTTATTAAGCTGCTAAAGCGTAGTTGTTATTTTTTGCTACTATATTTTACGGCTTTTATCGAGGCAAACCGTTCCTCGGCATGCACTTTAGTTTTCAATAATTTTGTCGAATCCAAAATCAGCCCCTTTTATTAATTGTATAATAAAAAACAATTATAATCTAGCAATAAATTGTATAAGAATTTATGTATAATTTATAAGTTATACAACTTTTAATAATAATTTTAAAATTTATGTAGGAAAAATTAACGTGAGTACTATTAATGTAATTAAAGATCAAATTAAAAAAAATCCTGTATTAATCTATATGAAAGGATCACCTGATTCACCTAGTTGTGGTTTTTCTGCTCAAGCTGTTCAAGCATTGTTATCATGTGGTAAAAAATTTGCATATGTTGATATTCTTGAATACCCAGATATTCGTATTGAGTTGCCAAAGTATGCTAATTGGCCAACTTTTCCGCAATTGTGGATAAATGGAAATCTTATAGGAGGTTGCAATATTATTCTAGAGTTGTTTGAAACTGGTAAATTACAAAATTTGGTCACAAAGGCTTTTGACAACATTGCAGTGCCTAATAATATATCTAAAGCTTAGTTTTTGAAATTTTTAAAAGTATTTATATGAGAAATAGTTAAATAATGATTTAATATTTTTAAATAAAATATATGTTATCGTTCATTATTGGGTGGCCATCCACCCAATTTTTTCCAACGATTAACTATTTCACAAAAGAGGTTAGCTGTTTTTTTTGCGTCGTATATAGCTGAATGTGCTTGGTTATTGTCAAAGTTTAATCCGATAGCTTTACATGCTTTTGCTAGGACCGTTTGTCCTACAGCTAGACCGCTTAATGTAGCTGTATCGAAAACGGAAAATAAATGAAATGGATTATTTTTTATGTTATTTCTTTCAATAGCAGCCATAAGAAAGCTATAATCAAATATTGCATTGTGAGCAACAATAATACCTTTTTTGCACTTATTTTTTTTAATTCCTAAGTTAATTAATTGAAACATAGAATTTAACGCTTTATGCTCATTAATAGCATTGCGTAGTGGATTAAATGGATCAATTTTATTGAATGCAATGGCGTTAGGATCAATTATTGATCCTATAAAAGGTTTGATATGATAGTGTAAAAAGTGCTCTTGTTTTATCAATCCTGATGAATTCATTTTTAATGTAATGGCAGCAATTTCTAATAATGCATTAGTTTTTGAGTTAAATCCAGAAGTTTCAATATCTATGATTACAGGATAAAAAGTTCTAAAGCGTTTATTTAAAGAATTTTGTTGTTTAATTTTGTACATTAGATGTCCAGTTTATATTAAAATTTATTTAATTCTTTTCTTGTTTACTGTATAATATCAATTTAAGAACGTTTTTATGAAAATAATTAGATAATATAATTTATAACTTTTAATACTATATGAATTGATATAAGATTGTATTTTTTTTTGCAATAACGTCTTAAGTTTTTTAAAAAATGCGACTGTGATCAAATAATATATTAAGATTTGTAGGATTATCAAAATGAAATATACTTTACCTGTTTTGCCTTATTCTTATAATAGTTTAGAACCGTATTTAGATGAAAAAACGATGAGAATTCATCATATTAAACATCATCAAGCATATATTAATAATACAAATGATATGCTACATAATAGTAGTTTCATAAATTTATCTATTGATACTTTAATTTCTCAATTAGATGTTATAGATGTTAGTAATAAAATAAAGTTACAAAATAATGCTGGTGGACATGCAAATCATAGTTTATTTTGGACTATTTTAAAACTTGGAACGGTTTTAGAAGGTGATTTAAAAATTGCTATTGAAGATAATTTTGGTTCTATAACCAATTTTAAAGAAGAGTTTGAAAGAATAGCTGTTAATCATTTCGGTTCTGGTTGGGTTTGGTTAGTAAAAAACAATAAAGAATTATCTATTGTTTCTACTGTTAATCAAAATAGTCCATTAATGGGACAAAATATATCAGGAGTGTCAGGATTTCCTATCTTATGTTTAGATATTTGGGAACATGCTTATTATTTAAAATATCAAAATAGACGCATGGATTATATACGTGCTTTTTGGAACGTAATAAATTGGAATGAAGTGAGTAAGAGATTTAATAGATAATTGAAACTTAATTTTTTTAACAAGATTTTTCTATATAGCTGTATGTATAAACATTTTCATATATTAGTATTTTGAGTATAAATTTTCAAATATAATCAAAATTATTTTATTAAATCGTCTTCTAATTATAATATCATGAGATGAATTTGACAAATATTAAATTGATAGTTGGATTAGCTAATCCAATCGTCGTATATGATAAAACTAGGCATAATGTAGGTTCTTGGTTTATTCAGACCTTAGCTCGTCATCATAATCAAACTCTAAAAGAAGATAAAAAGTTGTTGGGATATACTGGATCTTTTTTTTGTGTTGATTTTAAAGTACGTTTATTTATACCCAATGTGTTTATGAATTTAAGTGGAAAGTCTATTTTTATTATTTCTAGGTTTTATCGTATTGCATTAGATGAAATTTTGATTATTCATGATGAATTAGATTTAAACCCTGGATGTATTAAATTAAAGTTTGGTTGCGGGCATAATGGCCATAATGGAATAAGAAATATTATTAACGTATGGACAAAAAAAAACAATTTTTTAAGAATGCAAATTGGAATTGGTCGTCCTGAAAAAAAGAAAACAGTAGCTGATTTTGTTTTATCTCCGCCCACATTAGAAGAAAAACGTTTAATTGAGAAGTCTATATTTCATGCAATATATGCTACTAATTTGTTAATACAAGAAAAAAATGTAAAAATAGCACAAGAGATATTAAAAAATAAGTGTTAAATAAATTATTTCGAACATTTCGAGTACAAATTTTAAAATTTAACATTTTATTTTGAATATAGATAAGGTAAGTTTATTATGAGTTTTAAATGTGGACTAGTAGGATTACCTAATGTTGGCAAATCAACTATATTTAATAATTTAACAAATTTAACAGTGTCAGCAGATAATTTTCCATTTTGTACCATTAAGCCTAATATTGGAATGATTTTGGTTTCTGATAGTCGTTTAAATGTTATTGCTAAGTTAGTTAATTCTAACCGTATTATTCCCACTCATATAGAGTTAGTAGATATAGCTGGATTGGTAAAGGGTGCTTATAAGGGAGAAGGATTGGGTAATAAATTCTTAAATTATATTAGGCAAACAGATCTGGTTATTCATGTGGTACGTGGATTTAAAAATAATGAAATTGTCCATATACATGGTCAAGTAAACCCTATTGCAGATATTGAAATAATTAATTTAGAATTGATATTATCTGATCTTGAAATTTGTAAAAATAGAATCAAGAAACTTAAAAAAAGTTATCTATTAAACAAAAATACTTTAAATGTGGAAATTGAAATATTATATCGTTGTTTGGATTTTTTAAAAAAAAATAAATGTCTAAAATTATTGAATTTAACTCAGGAAGAAATAAACATAATTAGTTATTTAAAGTTTATTACGTTAAAACCAATGATTTATGTTGTTAACATGAGTATAAATACTAATAATAATGCATGTCTTGAAAAAGTTTATAAATTATCAAAACAAGATAATTCTAACGTATTGTTGGTTTATATGGATGTTATGAACAATAATTTTATTCAAAATAATAAAAATAAAGTTTTAAGTAGTTGTAAATTAAATTTAGATGTATCAGGATTAAGTGCTATTTCTAGTTCTGGATACGCTTTATTAAACTTAAAAACGTTTTTTACTGTTGGAAAAAAAGAAGTACGTGCATGGACTACTACAAGTGATATTGAAATTTATAAATCAGTAAAATGCATTCATACAGATTTAAGTAAAGGTTTTATTCGAGCTCAAGTTATTTCATATTCTGATTTTATTAAATATGGAGGAGAAAAAAATGTTAAAAAATTTGGAAAAGTTAGAATGGAAGGAAAAAATTACTATGTAAATGATGGAGATATTATCCATGTTCTATACAAAGTATAAACATATGTTATTGTTTCAAACAATGGGTATTTTAAAAAATTATTTTAAAAAATTGATAGAGTGTTGTTCTTGTTATTTTTTTTGTATATAGAGAAAAATTGTATCTCTATATACGAATAATGTTTTATTTTTGTAACAAAAAGTTTTTTAATATAGAAAAGTTGGGATTAATATTATGTGATAATAAAGGTAATTTAATTCGACTTTCTAATTCTATAGGTAAAGGTAAAGTTATATTTAATATTTTTTCTACTGTTTTTTTAAACTTAGATGGATGAGCAGTACCTAAAAATAAACCGAATTCGCTTTCTTTTATTTTATTTTTTAATAAGTAATATGCTACTGCTGCATGTGGTTCTGAAATGTAACCTTTCTCTTTAAGTTCTCTTAAACTTTGTTTTGTTAATGAGTCAGATACACTACCAAATCTAAGTTTTTTTAATGGCCATGATTTTCTTTTATATAGTTCTTCTACTCTTGGCCAATTGTTTGGCTGGCTTATATCCATAGCATTGGATATAGTTGATATAGTATTTTTAGGTGACCATCTCCCTGTATTAAGAAATCTTGGTATTGTATCATTAGAATTTGTGGAAGCTATAAAATATTTTATAGGAAGTCCTAAAGATTTGGCTAATAATCCAGCAGTGATATTTCCGAAATTTCCACATGGTACAGATATAACTAGATTTTTCTTTTGTTCATCAGTAATTAAAGAAAATGCTTCAAAATAATAGCATATTTGTGCGAATAATCTACTGATATTAATTGAATTTGCAGAATTAAGTCCTATTAATTTTTTGAGTTCATAGTCTTGAAAAGCTTGTTTAACTAAATTTTGACACTCGTCGAAACTACCATTAATTGAAATAGTTGTTATATTTTCTCCTAATGTACAAAATAGTTTTTCTTGTAGTTCACTAATCTTTCCTTTAGGATACAGAATTATGACTCTAACATTTTTCATTTTGTAAAATGCGTGAGCAACTGCTGCTCCTGTATCTCCAGATGTAGCAGTCAAAATAGTTATAATATCGTTTTTATTTTTGTTCAAAAAAGAAATAACATTAGCCATAAATCTTGCTCCAAAATCTTTAAAAGCAAGCGTAGGTCCATGAAATAGTTCAAAACAAGCTATATTTTCTGTAATTGGTACCATAATTGGAGTGATACAGGAAAATGCTGCGTTGATTTGTTCTGATAACTCCGATTTATCAATTTCGTTTCCTATAATAATAGAGAGTATTTCACTGCTTCGTTCAAGAAAATTCATTTCTAGTAATTCTGAAAGTTTATTTTTGGAGATTATTGGTAGTTCTTTTGGAAAAAATAATCCTTGATTTTTTCCTAATCCAAGTGTTACAGCTTCTGAAAAATTAACTTCTTCTCTTATGTGTTTGATATTATAAAGTTTCATGTATTATCCTATTTGTCGAGTACCTATGGTATCTAATTTACAAATATGAACAAATCCTTGGTCAGTTTGGAGATAGTTTTTATGAAGCCATGTTTTTATGTTTTTTGCAATTTTTATATCATCAGAAATAGCAAAAATTGTTGGGCCTGATCCTGATATTCCAAATCCTATAGATCCTATTTTTTTAATTTCTTTTCGTGTTTTTAAAAAGTTGGGTAATAATTTAATTCGATACGGTTCAGCAATAACGTCATTCATGAGCTGCGCGGCTAATTTAGGTTGTTTTGTATATAAAGAATGGATAAACCCGGCTAAATAACGACTATGTTTAATACAGATATCTTTACTATATTTTAAAGGTAAAATAGTCCTTGCATCTGCTGTTGTTATTTTTACTCCAGGCCAAGCAATAATCCATAACCAGTTTTTAAACATTGGTAATTGTTGGCATATAACGTTTTTTTTATTAATTATTAATTGAAGTCCTCCTAGAAAACAAGGTGCAACATTATCATAGTGTACGCTACCAGATATTTTCCCTTCTATTTTTCCCATAAGTAGTAGCAGATCAGCTGTTTTAATGGGATTATTAAAATATGTATTTATGGCAATAATAGAAGCAACAACAGAACAAGCACTAGATCCTAACCCTGATCCAATTGGCATATTTTTTTCCAGGGTTATAGTAATTGGAATGTTTTTTTTTAAAAGTGAACAAAAATAGGTCCAACATTTCCAAACTATATTTTTGTTAATATTTGTTGGTAGTTGATTTGAAAATGTTCCTTTATTTATTAAATTAAATGTTTTTGAAGGGGTTATAGTGACAATGTCTCCCAAAAACGATCCATCTATTGGTGCAATGGCAGCACCTAATACGTCAAATCCAACTCCTACATTTCCAATTGACGCAGGAGAATAAATTTTTATCATTATTTATACCCCTTGTTTTATAACAATATTCGTAGTATGTCGGAAAACACTCCAGCAGCAGTAACGTTGTTTCCTGCTCCGTATCCTCTTAATACTAATGGAATTGGTTGATAGTATTTACTATAAAAAGCCAATGCATTTTCTCCATTTTTAATTTCATATAATGGATCTTTTTTATCAACTTCATCTAATTTTACTTGACAATATCCTTCTTTTTCAATAATTCCAACAAATCTTAGAGTTTTTCCTGATTTTTTTGTTTTTTCCATTTTTTTGAAAAACATTTGATCTAATTTTTTTAGTTGTATCATAAAATCATTAGTATTAGAAATGGAGTTAAATTCTTTAGGCAATATAGAATCAATTTTAATATCACTTAATTCTAATTTTAGTCCAGTTTCTCGAGCTAATATAAGTAATTTTCGTGCTACGTCTATTCCAGAAAGATCATCTTTTGGATTGGGTTCAGTAAATCCAAGTTTTTGTGCTTGTTTTGTTGCTTCAGAAAGTGATATGTTATCTTCTAATTTTCCAAAAATAAAAGATAATGATCCTGATAAAATCCCTCTAAAATGTATTAATTTGTCTCCAGAATGTAATAAATTTTTTAAATTTTCTATTATAGGTAAACCAGCTCCGACATTAGTTTCATATAAAAATTTTTTATTAGCGCATAATGCTGCTAGTCTGACTTCTTGATAATATTTTAAACTAGATGTATTAGCTTTCTTGTTAGATGTTACTATATTAAATTTATTATTAAGTAATATAGGATATTGATGGGCTATTTTTTGGTCAGAAGTACAATCTACTAAAATTGGATTAATCAAAGTACTATTTTTAGATATCTGTATTAAATCATTTATTTCAAATGATTGAGTTGACATAGAAAGAGATTGATTCCAACTATTTAAATCAATTCCGTTCATATTTACTAGGAATTTTTTTGAATTCGCGATTCCATATACTCTTAAATCAATATTTTTCGATTTTAGTGAACATTGTTGCTTATTCAATTGTTGTAATAAAGTAGCTCCTACGCCTCCGACACCAATTAAAAATAATTCAATGATACGATTTTTTTTGAATAACATGTGATGGATTATCTTAATTCCAGATATAGAAAAAGTGTTTTCTATTACTATTGAAATAGAATGTTTGGATGGTTCTTTTACGATAGCAAATATTTTTGCATTAGTTTTAGATAATGCTGAAAACGTTTTATATAAGATATTTTTTTGTGTTTCTATTCCTGATCCTACAATTGATAGAATAGCTAATTTTTCTATTATTTGTATTGGCATCAATAGTTTATTGTTTAATTCTAACTGAAATTCATTTTCTAATATATTTCGTGTTTTGTTTGCATGATGTTGAGATATACAAAAGCTAACGTTCACTTCTGAGAAGGATTGCATGATAAGTATTATTTCAATTTTACTTAAAGACATAGCAGAGAATATTCGAGATATTATGGGTGTCATGTTGTGTATTCCAGATCCCGATATATTGAACATAGCAATATCATTTAAATGTGCGATTCCTTTGATAGGCATTTTGATATCGTCTGGGTGTTTGCATATTATTGTCCCGATAGAATTTGGATTTTCGGTATTTTTAATTAAACATGGAATTTGAAATTTTGAAATAGGAGCAATAGTTCTAGGATGTAATACTTTTGCTCCGAAATAAGATAATTCCATAGCTTCTTGATATGAAAGGGATTTTAATAATTTAGCGTTTTTTATTATTTTAGGATCGCATGTGTATATTCCATCTACGTCTGTCCATATTTCGCATACATTCCCTTTTAAGCATACAGACAGAATAGCTGCAGAATAATCAGAACCATTTCGTCCTAAAACAACTAATTGGTTACTTTTATTTCCAGCAATAAAACCAGCCATCAATATAATATGGTTTTTAGGGATGTTGATTGCATTAATTCTTTGCGTAGAAGTGTTAATGTCGATAGTAGAATTTAGATATTCACCTATTGCTAAAAGACTTTTTACTGGATCAATAATAGTAATTTTGTAAAGCTCAGATTTTAAGATACCATCCATGATGACTATAGATAGTAATTCTCCAAAGCAAATTATTTTAGCCCGAATATTATCAGGACATTGATTTAATAAACTTATTCCGTGAAAAATATGTTTGAGTTTTAAAAATTTGTGTTCAATAATATCTGTAATTTTTTTATATGGAAAATTACTATTTGTTATATATATATCAGTAGTTATCTTAGAAAAAATGTTTTTTATTATATATATATCTGATTGTGTATTTTGTTTGTTAATAGCTTTTTCTATTGCATTAATTAAAAGATTAGTAATTTTCTCAGGTGCAGAGAGTACAATAGCTACTTGTTCTTTTTCAAAACTTGCTTTAATAATTTTCGATACAGATAAAAATTTTTTTGCATTGGCTAGTGAAGTTCCACCAAATTTAAGTATTTTCATATTTACAATATTCCTGAAGAAAATATATAAGAAAAGCCCACACTTTGCAAAAGAGTAAGCTCTTTTTATGTATATAGCTTAGTTTGAACTAATTTTAAATGCATTTTTTGGAATTAATATATGTATATTTTTGAATAAAAATTGTACATTTTTATTCTTAGGTATATCAATTGTATTTAATGATAATTTTTTAATTTAAAATGTATTGAACTATTGTGATAGTGCATGACGAATTTATTATTTAATATATTATCATATCTATAATAAAAATATTTTTTATTTCATGAAATATACAAGACATTTAATTAAATGTTTTTCATATGATAAAAATTTTACTTTTAAAAATATTTTATATTATATGTCTTCAAAATAAAGTTTAAATTTTAATTATTACTAGCGATGTTTCATTGTTGATATTATTGTTATAATAAAAAGTAATACAAAAAATAATAGTATGTTTTAGTTTTTTTAATTTTTGTGAATAATTTATAATGAGTTATTAATGTTTAATATAAAATTTGTTTTTTTTAATGATCTTTTTTAGTTTTAGAAACGATTTTATTTTGAATAAACAACAAAAATTTTGTAAAATTTAGAAAAAATATTTATTTCAAGAATATTATAATGATGAGGATATTATTAATTTGGAATTTAATGTGAATAAAATATTAAAATTATATACGCTAAAATTTGCGTCATCTTATATTATGAAACAAGTATGAATATTAAAGAGCTAAAATTTGTGTAGATTTTTTTATTAGTTTTTTATTTAAAATAATTTTATAATAAATTATACAATCAATTATATTAAATTATATTATTTTTTATATTATAAGTATAATAAAATTAAAATAATTTGGACTTATATAATATGATTTGGGATTTTCTATAAGGATAGAGTATGACTTTCGTGCAATGTTAACATAGTATTAGAGTGAAACGGGTTATGTCCCGTTCACTATAATATTTTATATGAATTTTATCCCAATATTTGTTTTTTTCTAATTTCTGCTAATGTTTTGCAGTCTATACATAAATTAGCAGTAGGTCTTGCTTCTAATCTACGTATTCCAATTTCTACTCCGCATGATTCGCAATATCCAAAATCATTTTCTTCTACTTTTTTTAAAGTTTTTTCTATTTTTTCTATTAATTTTCTTTCTCTATCTCGATGGCGCAATTCAAAGCTAAATTCTTCTTCTTGTACAGCACGATCAATGGGATCTGGAAAATTCGTAGTTTTTTCTTGTATATACAATTTTTTTTTAGGTATATCGTTCTTTAATTGAGTAACCCAAGCAAGAAGAATTTTTTTAAAGTGATTGATTTGTTTGGTGTTCATATATTTTTCGTTTTTTTTATTTTCATAAGGTTGTACTCCCGCCATAAATAGTATACTCAAGGAAGATACTTTTTTATCTTTTTCTTTTTGCATGATATATTTCCTATGGATTAATTATATTTAAAACAAAATTATAACTGTATAATTTAAAATAAATATTGTGGATTAAATATATAGATTGAATTTTTTTTATTTTCTGATGTTATATAGTTATTACATTTTATACAGTATAATATTGATCTCTTTTTTAACAGTGTTTGTTTTACAGTACGTCGATAATATCAAAATATAAATTTATTGTAAATTTTATACTTTTTAAAAAAATAAGTTTATTTCGTGTTTAAAGTAGTTATTTTTTAAATTAAAATAATTATAGAAATTAATGAAATGTTAATTTCAAATAAAAGTAGTGTTATGTATCTTTTATTTTAATTTAGGTGATTACTTAATGAAAAAAATAAATAATCGTACAAAAATCGCATTAGGTATTGAATATCAAGGAAGTAATTATCACGGATGGCAATATCAACAATCGGTATCAAATATTCAAGAAAAATTGGAAATTGCATTATCAATCGTAGCTAATCATGCAGTAGATATTTATTGCGCAGGACGAACTGATTCTGGTGTGCATAGTACTGAACAAGTAGTTCATTTTTATACTTCTTCTATTAGAAAGCGTAATTCCTGGATAATCGGAGTAAATCGATATTTACCTAAAGATATTTCTGTATTATGGAAAAAAAAAGTTCCGGAATTTTTTCATGCACGTCATAGTGCTTTATCTCGTAGATATCGTTATATCATTTATAATTATCAGTGTCGTTCGTCTATCTTTTCAAAAGGATTATATAGTTTTTATAAAAAATTAAATGTACTAAAAATGAATCGTGCTGCTAAGTTTTTAATTGGTGAACATGATTTTACTTCGTTTAGAGCAGTAAATTGTCAGTCATGCACACCTATTCGTAGAATTATTTCCTTAAAAGTATTTAGCATAAATCGATTAGTGGTTATTGACATTACAGCAAATTCGTTTTTATATCATATGGTTCGCAATATCGTAGGATGTTTAATTGATATTGGTGTATCTAAGTATAGTGAATATTGGATGAAAGAATTACTATTATCTAGAAACAGAAAATTAGCATCTCCCACAGCTAAACCGGAAGGTTTATATTTAGTTAAAGTTCGGTATCCTAGTATTTTTAATTTGCCGAATACTTCCATCGGTCCTTTTTTTATATGCAAATCAATGTCATATTAATGTTGCAAAGGATTTTTTTATCAACTTATGTAAAATAATATAAAACTTATGTGTTATTTTGTATGAATTTATGATATTAACTTTTTATGTTTATATGAATGATATATTATTTTTGGTTTTTATGATAATTTTAATCTGGCATATGATAGTTCTTTTTTAGTGTTAATTTATGTTCTGAAATCAGCATTATTTTGACAATATGTTGAAAGTTTTATATGTGGTGTAAAGGCTATTGGTAATGTATAAAATTAATATAAGATTAAATGCGATTTTTTTAATAAAGATGTTTTTATTATTATTTTTTTCAATAATACTATATGGCTTTTTTTTATATATTAAAATAAGTTTTTTTATTAATGAAAAAATATGGAAGTTACCTGTATTAATATACAGTAGAGTTATTACTTTAGAACCTGGAAACCACTATACTAAACAAGAGATGATATCTATATTAAAAGGAATTCGATATAACTATGTATCTGTTTTAAAAACATCTGGAGAGTTTATTGCAAATAAAAATAGTATAACGTTGATTAGGCGACCTTTTTGCTTTCCTGATGGAAGAGAAGATAAAGTTTATGCTAAATTGTATTTTTCGCGTAATATGTTAATAAGAATTAAAAATTTGTCTAATAATCATGATTTTGGCATATTGCGTTTAGATCCTCAGTTAATTACTATGTTAAATTCTCCAAATGGGGAACAACGATTATTTTTATCTAGGCAACATTATCCTAAGATGTTAATTGATGCATTGCTGACTGTAGAGGACCGATATTTTTATAATCATGATGGGATCAATATTTATTCTATTATCCGTGCTTTTTTAGCTAATATTCATGCTGGTTGCACTATTCAAGGTGGAAGCACTTTAACGCAACAATTGGTAAAAAATTTATTTTTAACTAATACTCGATCATTCTGGAGGAAAATTAATGAAGTATATATGGCATTACTTATGGATTGGAAATATAGTAAAGATCAAATTTTAGAGTTGTATTTGAATGAAGTTTATTTAGGACAAGATGGTAAAAATGCAATTAGAGGATTTCCGTTAGCAAGTTTATATTATTTTGGTCGTCCTATAAATGAACTAAGTTTGGATCAGTATGCATTATTAGTTGGTATGATGAAAGGAGCTTCTTTGTATAATCCTTGGAGCAATCCTATTTTATCATTAAATCGACGTAATGTAGTTTTACATATGTTATTTAAACAAAACATTATTAACAAAAATTTATATAGTGTTCTTGTAAAAAAATCTTTAAATGTTGAACCTCGAGGTAGTATTTTTTCACCTAAATCTGCGTTTATACAAATCATTCAAAAAGAATTTAAAGAAAAGTTAGGTAAGGATATTAACAATTTATCAGGAATAAAAATTTTTACTACATTAGATCTCATATCTCAAATTTCTGCAGAATATGCTGTAAGAAATATTATACCTATATTAAAGAAAAAAAAACATCTTAAAGATTTAGAAACAGCAATAATTATTATTGATAGAGTTAATGGAGAAATTCAAGGTGTGTTGGGTAGTTCTAATCCGGATGTATTAGGATATAATCGAGCAATTCAAGCACGACGTTCAATTGGATCATTATCTAAACCTATAACATATTTAACTGCTTTAGCTCAGCCAGAGCATTTTAATTTAGGTACTTGGATTGCAGATATACCTATTTCTATAAAATTAAATAATGGAACAATATGGAAACCTCAAAATAGTAATTTTAAATTTATGAATAAAGTCATGTTAATTGATGCCTTAAGTTATTCAATTAATGTTCCTACAGTTAATCTTAGCATGAAATTAGGATTAAAAACATTAGTTAAAACTTGGATAGAATTAGGTTTACATAATAATCAATTATTTGTTAGTCCTTCTATATCTTTGGGATCAATTAATTTAACTCCTATGGAAGTAGCTAAAATTTTTCAAGTTATAGCTAGCGGTGGAAATAAATCGAATTTGTTTTCTATTCAGTCAGTAATGTCTGAAGATAATATTACATTGTACAGTAGTTTACCTCAATCTGAAAGAATAATTTCTAAACAAGCTTCATATTTGACACTATATGCTATGCAATCAGTAGTTAAATACGGTACTGCAAGACAATTGGGAATGTTATTTAAAGATACTTTTTTAGCGGGTAAAACAGGAACAACAAACAATTTAGTCGATAGTTGGTTCGTTGGTATTGATGGGAAACAAGTAGTAATAATTTGGATTGGAAGGGATAATAATGAATCTTCTAAATTTTATGGATCTTCTGGTGCAATGCAAATTTATCGTCATTATTTGCAACTTCATCAACCTCAACCTCTTATTTTAATACCTCCTACAGATGTAAATTTATTAAGTATCAATTTTGAAGGTAATATAGTATGTAATATTCAATCTAACGATGTTTATCGTTATTTACCGATATGGAATAAAAATGGAATAGTGTTATGTAATTAGATTTTGTTAAAATTATTTAAAGTAATAGTAGATGTTTAATTACAAAATATTAAATAAAATATTTGATTGTAAAATAATAATAATCTATTTATTTTTTTATTTGATATGACTTAGTATATTGAAATAATTTTATAATTCGATAACAAATAAAATAGTTTGACTTCATTTTATACAATATTTTATGTGGCATTAATAAATTTCATATAAAATATAATGTTTTAATATTCTATTCAAACGTGAGTATAAATTAATATGATAATTAAATTCTTTAGTAAATTATTTAGTAATCGTAATGATCGGATATTAGAACAAATTCAAAAGACAATAGAACGTATTAACAGTTTAGAAAGTAAATTTTCTAAATTATCAGATACAGAATTACGTAATAAAACTGATTTTTTTCGATACTGTTTGAAAAATGGTTATACATTAAATAGTTTATTATCTGAATCGTTTTCTGTAGTTAGAGAAGCTAGTAAGCGAGTATTTGGAATGCGTCATTTTGATGTACAATTATTGGGTGGAATTGTATTACACCATAGATGTATTGCAGAAATGAGGACAGGAGAAGGGAAGACTTTAACAGCTACGTTGCCAGCATATTTGAATGCTTTAGAAGGAAGAGGTGTTCATATTGTTACTATGAATGATTATCTTGCCAAGAGAGACGCTGATAACAATAAGATTTTGTTTAATTTTCTTGGTTTGACAGTTGGTCTCAATATTTCAGGTATGTCTCCTGAATTAAAACGAATAGCTTATTCTTCTGATATAACATATGGTACTAATAATGAATATAGTTTTGATTATTTAAGAGATAATATGGTGTTCGATAAAAAAGATAGAGTACAAAGAAGTTTAAATTTTGCATTGATAGATGAAGTTGACTCTATATTAATAGATGAAGCACGTACACCGCTAATAATTTCTAAAGATTTGAAAGATAGCTCAGAGCTCTATTTTAAAATTAATAAAATTGTGCCTAAATTAAGATCTCAAAAACAAGAAGATTCAGATATATCTTTTGGAATAGGGCATTTTTTTATTGATGAAAAACAACGTCAAGTTAGTTTGACTGAAAAAGGTTTAATAGAAATTGAACAGTGGTTATTAAAAGAAAACTTGATAAAAAGTGCAGAGTCATTATATTCTTCTAAAAATATTATTTTAATGCATCATGTTATAGCAGCTTTACGCGCTCACAACTTGTTTTTTAAAAATGTAGACTATATTGTTAAAAATAAAAATGTAGTTATTGTAGACGAACATACTGGTCGGACTATGGAAGGAAAAAGATGGTCAGATGGTTTGCATCAAGCAATAGAAGCAAAAGAAAAAGTAAAGATAAAAAGTGAAAGTGAAACATTAGCATCAATTACTTTTCAAAATTATTTTCGATTATATAACAAGTTATCGGGGATGACTGGTACTGCTATTACAGAAGCATATGAGTTACGTTCTATTTATAATTTAGATACGGTTGTTATACCAACGAATCGTCCTATGATACGTAATGATATGCCTGATTTAGTTTATATGACTGAATTAGAAAAAATAGATGCAATTATAAAAGATATTCAGACATGTATTAAGCGGAATCAACCTGTGTTAGTAGGAACGGTATCTATTAAAAAATCTGAGTTAATTTCTAAACGCTTAGTACAATTAGGTATTAAACATAATGTTTTAAATGCAAATTTTCATTCTCAGGAAGCAGATATTATTGCTCAAGCAGGAAAATTAAAAGCAGTTACTATTGCTACTAATATGGCAGGACGAGGTACTGATATAGTATTAGGTGGTAGTTTAGTATTGGACTTCATTAAGAAAAAGATGTTTAATGAGAAAAGAATACGAGATATTCAAGATGAATGGAAAAAAGAACATGATCTCGTTTTAAAATCTGGTGGATTGCATATAATAGGAACAGAAAGACATGAGTCTAGAAGAATTGATAATCAATTAAGAGGTCGATCTGGTCGTCAAGGTGATGTTGGTTCTTCTCGATTTTACTTGTCTATGGAAGATTCTTTAATGCGAATTTTTTCTTCAGACCGCATTATTAGTATCATGAAAGCATTAGGGATAAAACATGGAGAAGCTATTACTCATTCTTTTATTACAAAAGCAATTTCTAATGCTCAAAAAAAAGTTGAAAATCAAAATTTTGATATTCGTAAACAACTACTAGAATATGATGATATTGCAAATGAACAACGTCGTATTATTTATTATCAAAGAAATTGTATAATTGATTCTGAAGACATTAGCGATGTTATTAAAAGAATTTCCTATGATATATTTATTGATGTTATCAACAAATATATAAAAAAAGGTTCTTTGAAAGAAACATGGAAAACATCTAAATTAGAATTATGTTTGTATAATAATTTTAATTTAGTTTGTCCAATTGTACAATGGTTACACGATGATAATACGCTGTATGAAGAAGAATTAACTAAAAGAATTTTAAAATTTGCTAATATGAGTTATAGAAGAAAACGGGATTTAGTTGGAACGAAAAATATGAACCAACTTGAAAAATCAATAATGATTGAAACGTTAGATATATTTTGGAAAGAGCATTTATCAGCTATGGAATGTTTACGTCAGGGTATTCATTTACGAAGTTACGCACAAAAAGACCCTAAACAAGAATATAAAAGAGAGTCATTTGTAATGTTTTCTTCTATGTTAAAATTATTGAAACAAGAAGTAGTGTCTATTTTATTTAAAATTAATTTTGTTAATAAAAATCATCATACATAATAGAATTAATCAATATGAATTATATATTTTTCGAATCCAAGATTTATTATAATCAAATGTTAAATTTTAAAGTGATGTGATTTAAAATTTTTAATTGTTGTTTTCTGTTATTTTTTTTATGTTTTTGAGTTGTTTTTTTATAAAAGTAAATATATACGTATATATTTATAACAAAAATTAGTTTAAAACAATAACTCGTTTTTATTATTGTGGTAGTAAAATTAGCATTGTATTTGTAGTGTAAGAATTAGATACATTTTAAAGCACTTTTTTATTACTATCAACAATAGCATTTAGCATTTTATATGAAAAAAAGTTATTTTTTATAAAAATGCTTTTATTTAATAATATTTTTTCTTTAAATTATTATGAGAGTACATCGCGATTACATAAAATATTTAATTTAGAAAATTATATTATTAGCTAGTTTAAAATAATATTTGTTTAATTGTTTAACATATATTTTTAAAGATTGTATTGTATTAATGTTATATATAATGTCGTCTGCAATTAATAAACGTTCTTGACGAGTAGATTGAGAAGAGATAATAAGTTTCGCTTGAACTTTATTAATTTTGTCTCGTTTTATAGTTCTCTTTAGTTGTTGTCGTATAGGTACGTCAACTAATAATATTCGATTAGTATATTTGTATAGTTTCATCTCTATTAACAAAGGTACTACCCATAGACACCATGGAGATGTAACTTTTTTTATCTCTTTTTTCATAGTATTAATAATTATTGGATGTAATAATTTTTCTAACCATATTTTTTTTGTTTTACAAGAAAATATATAATTTCTTAAAAGTTTTCGGTTTATTGATCCATCTGTTTTTAAAAATTGAACTCCACAATTTTTTATAATTGTATTTATTACAATTTTGTTATTTTCCAAGATATTTCTTGTAATTATGTCAGCATCGATAATTTTTATACCAATATTCTTGAACAAATTTGATATGGTAGTTTTTCCGCTACCAATCCCTCCGATAAGAGCTACAATATAAGTCATAAAATTTAATTTTAAAATTTTTTATTTTAAAATTTTTATAAATGAATTTTGTTATGCGATAATGACATTAATTGTAAACTAGTTTTCTTGTTAAGAATAGAGAAAGCATTGTTTTGTGTAAAATTAGAGATTATTAATTTATGCGTATTGAAGAAGATATTAAGTTAGGATTTAAAGACGTTCTTATTCGCCCAAAACGTTCTATATTACAAAGTCGATCACAAGTGGATCTTACTCGTAGCTTTATTTTTAGAAATTCTAGAAAATTATGGACTGGTATTCCTTTAATTGCTGCTAATATGGATACTATAGGTACTTTTAGTATGGTACGAGTATTGTCATTATTTCATATATTAACTGCAGTGCACAAATATTATTCATATGCACATTGGAAGCGTTTTGTGCGTAGTATTTCTGATTCAGTATTAAATTACGTGATTGTATCTACTGGAACATCAAAAAAAGATTTTATAAAATTGCAGCAAATTTTTTCTTTGTCTCCTAAATTACAGTATATTTGTATAGATGCTGCTAATGGTTATACTGAACATTTTGTTGATTTTTTAAAAAAAGTACGAGATTGTTTTTCAGAAAAAATTATTTGCGCAGGAAATGTAGTTACTGGAGAAATGGTAGAGGAATTAATTTTATCTGGTGCTGATATAGTAAAAGTAGGTATAGGTCCTGGATCTGTTTGTACTACACGGATTAAAACAGCTATAGGATATCCGCAATTATCTGCTGTTATTGAATGTTCAGACGCTGCTCATGGCTTGGGTGGACAAATCATAAGTGATGGTGGTTGTACTGTATCAGGGGATATAGCAAAAGCTTTTGGAGGTGGAGCAGATTTTGTTATGTTAGGTGGAATGTTAGCAGGACATAATGAATGCGAAGGATCTGTTTTTGAAGAAAATAAAAAAAAATATATGATTTTTTATGGCATGAGCTCTAAATCAGCAATGGATCGTTATATAGGAGGCGTAGCCGGATATAAAGCTGTAGAAGGAAAGACAGTAAAATTATTGTTTCGTGGTTCAGTAGATAAAACTATACGCGATGTTTTGGGAGGTTTGCGTTCTACATGTACTTATGTAGGAGCTGCGAGTTTAAAAGAATTAACAAAACGTACTACGTTTATAAAAGTTTCTGAGCAAGAAAATAAAATATTTAATAATCAAGAAATATGAAATTATTTTTTTAGATAGACTATTGATATGTTTACTAAATTAGTATGCATATAAACAGTTATTTAAGAATTTTTATTATTTTAAATATTTTGTTTACAGTTTTTATTATCGTAATGTAAACGTTAAATTAGTAATACATCATTTCAGTAGAGTAGCGTATGTACATTTAATTGTAAGAATATATTTTTTGATTTTTTAATATGTACTGATTGAACGAGTTAAATGATTTTTAATAAATTTTTTTATTAATAAAATCATTAATTTTTAGATTTTATTTTTTAAATATTTAATTAGATATATTAATATGTTTTTTTGACAATTACAAAAAAAGAGTAAATTAATTAATTAATAGTTTATATATATAATTAACGAAGGTGAGGAATATGACAGAATTGTTGTTCAACGATATCGATCCTATTGAAACAAATGATTGGGTTCAAGGAATTGAATCAGTCATTCGGGAAGAAGGGATTGAACGGGCAAATTTTATTGTTCAATCTGTTATCGAAAGGTTAGAACGAGAGAATGTAAAAGTTATGCAATATCACAAGATAATTAGTGATTATATTAATACTATACCTGTTTCGGAAGAGCCTATATATCCAGGAGACTTGTTTATAGAACATAAAATATGTTCTGTAATAAGATGGAATGCAATTATGATTGTACTTCGTGCGTCAAAAAAAAATTTAGATTTAGGTGGTCATTTGTCTTCTTTTCAATCAGCGGCAATGATTTATGAAGTATGTTTCAATCATGTTTTCCGTGCTTATAATCAAAAAGATAGTGGAGATTTAGTTTATTTTCAAGGACATATTTCTCCAGGAATTTATTCGCGTGCGTTTGTTGAAGGAAGATTAAATCAAAAGCAATTAGATAATTTTAGACAAGAAGTAAATGGAAATGGCCTTCCTTCTTATCCACATCCTAAATGTATGCCTAATTTTTGGCAATTTCCTACAGTATCTATGGGATTAAGTCCATTATGTGCTATTTATCAAGCAAAATTTTTAAAATATTTGCAAAATAGAAATTTAAAAAATACATCTAATCAAAAAGTATATGCTTTTTTAGGGGATGGAGAAATGGACGAACCAGAATCTAAAGGAGCTATTTCCATTGCTTTTCGTGAAAAATTAGATAATTTAGTTTTTATTGTGAATTGCAATTTGCAGAGATTAGATGGTCCAGTAATGGGAAATGGAAAGATTATTAATGAATTAGAAAGTATTTTTAGAGGAGCAGGTTGGGTAGTTATTAAAGTAATTTGGGGTAGTGCATGGGATAAATTGCTGAAAAAAGATACAACTGGAACATTAATAAAATTAATGAATGAGACTTTAGATGGTGATTATCAAACATTTAAGTCTAAGAATGGAGCTTATGTAAGAAAACATTTTTTTGGAAAATATAAAGAAACAATGCACTTAGTAAAGAATATGACTGATGAACAAATTTGGGATTTGAATAGAGGAGGACATGATTTCAAAAAAATTTATGCGGCTTTTAGAAAAGCTAATAATATCGTTGATAGACCGGTGATAATATTGATACATACTATCAAAGGTTATGGATTAGGAGATATTGCAGAAGGTAAAAATATTGCTCATCAGTTGAAACAAATTGATGAACAAGTTATACGGAATATTCGTGATAAATTTTGTATTCCGATAGAAGATAAAGATCTTAGTTCTTTTCCTTATGTTTCTTTTAAGATGGATAGTAAAGAATACAAATATCTTCACGCAAGAAGAAAAAAGTTAGGAGGATATCTTCCTTTTCGCATTTCTCGCTTTACTGAAAAACTCGAGCTACCAAAATTAAGTGATTTCAATATGCTTTTGATTGAACAAAAAAAAGAGATCTCTACTACAATAGCTTTTGTACGTATGTTAAATATTATTTTAAGAATTATTCCTATAAAAAAAAGAATAGTTCCTATTATTGCTGATGAAGCTCGTACGTTTGGCATGGAGGGATTATTTCGTCAAATAGGAATTTATAATATAAATGGTCAGAAATATATTCCTCAGGATAAAGAACAACTCGCCTATTATAAGGAAGATAGACAAGGTCAAATTTTGCAAGAAGGAATTAGCGAACTAGGTGCTTTCGCTTCGTGGCTAGCAGCAGCTACTTCTTATAGTACTAACAATTTTCCTATGATTCCTTTTTATATTTATTATTCTATATTTGGATTTCAAAGAATAGGTGATATATGTTGGGCGGCAGGAGATCAACAAGCTAGAGGTTTTTTAATAGGTGGAACTTCAGGTAGAACAACGTTAAATGGAGAAGGTTTACAGCATGGAGATGGTCATAGTCATATTCAGTCATTAACTATACCAAATTGTATATCTTATAATCCTGCTTATTCGTATGAACTTGCAGTAATTATTCATGATGGATTAAACAGGATGTATGGTGATAAACAAGAAAATATTTATTATTATATTACTACACTTAATGAAAACTATATGATGCCTGCTATGCCTATAGGTTCCGAAGAAGGAATTCGTAAAGGAATTTATAAGTTAAAAAGTATAGGACAAACTAAGCTAAAAGTCCAATTATTAGGATCAGGATCTATTTTACCATGTGTTTGTAAAGCTGCTTTAATATTATTACAAAAATATAATGTAAGTTCAGATATTTATAGTGTTACATCTTTTACTGAATTAGCTAGAAATGGACAAGATTGCGAACGGTGGAATTTGTTACATCCAGACGATAAAGATAAAAAAGTTCCTTATATTACTAAAATAATGAACAGTTCACCAGCTATTGCTGTTACTGACTATATGAAACTCTTTGCTGAACAAGTAAGAGCTTATGTACCTGGGATAAGTTTTCGTGTGTTAGGAACGGATGGATTTGGACGTTCTGATAGTAGAACAAATTTGCGGAATTATTTTGAAATCAATGAATTTTATATAGTTATTGCTGCTTTAGTAGAATTATCTAAATGTAATACCTTTGATAAATCAGTGATTACTAATGCTATCGATCAGTTTAAAATTAATGTAAGCAAAGTAAATCCAAGGTTAGCATAGGAGGCAACATGGATATTGAAATTAAAATTCCTGATATTGGAGTGGATGTAGTCGAAGTTATTGAGATTTTAGTTAAAATAGGGGATACGGTAAAAAAGGACGATGCTTTAATAACAGTGGAAGGGAAAAAAGTATCTATGGAAGTGCCATCTACTCATTTTGGTGTTGTAAAGTCCATCTTAGTAAATATAGGACATAAAGTAAAAACTGGTTCTTCGATTGCTTTTCTAACATTGTTGGATAATTTTAATATACTGAATGAAAAACAAAATATGTGTTTATATAATACAGAATTTAAAAATAAAACTAATTTTTCTAATCATGAAATATTTAAAATATATCGAAATAAAAAAGAAACGTTAGTCCATGCCACTCCTATCATTAGGAGGTTAGCTAGAGAATTAAATGTTAATTTAGATAATGTGATAGGAAGTGGAAGAAAAGGTCGAATTATCAGAGCAGATATCATGTCATATATTAATAAAGAAGAAATAAAACATAAAGATGACTCTTATATAAAATATGATACAAAAAACAATATGAAAAATTTTGTTAAATATGATTCTCATGAGTCTAATGATGTTTCAGAGTTATATTTAACTAATATGCAGGTACAATCTGGTAAAAATTTATTTAAAAGTTGGTCTATAGTTCCTCATGTAACTCAATTTGATGATGCGGATATTACGGACTTAGAAAAATTCAGAAAAAGCTATAATTCTAATTTAGATAATCATAATATTAATTCTAAATTGACTGTATTAGTTTTTGTAATTAAGGTAGTAGCAAAGTCATTAAAAATTTTTCCTAAATTTAATAGTACTTTATGTACTAAAATCAAAAAAAAAGTAATATTAAAACAAGATGTTAATATAGGAATTGCAGTGAATTCTAAAAATGGATTGTTAGTTCCTATTATTAATAATGCAAATAATAAAAATTTAGTAGAGTTATCAGTTGAATTAACTTCGTTTTCAAAAAAGGCTGAGTTAGGAACTTTAAATATATCACATATGTCAGGTGGAGGTTTTACTATTTCCAATTTGGGTGGAATTGGTGGTACTGGATTTACGCCTATTATAAATTATCCTGAAGTAGCAATTCTAGGTATGTCTAAAGCTTTGATAAAACCATTTTGGAATGGTACAGAATTTATACCACGTTTAATGCTTCCGTTGTCTTTGTCTTATGATCATCGTGTTATTGATGGAGTAGAAGCTGTTTTATTTGTGAATTATGTTAAAAAATTATTGTCTGATATTAGGTTATTATTACTTTGAATGTTGGATTTATTATTTTTTTAGATAGCATGTATAATAGCACATGATACTTGGTAACTTGTAATGTTTACTATAGTAAATTAGAAGTTTTGTATTATAATTAAGCTTCATATGATAATCTTTCTAAGATAGGTAAAAATATGTCATATAAAAAGATACATACTCAAGTAGTTGTTATTGGATCTGGTCCTTCAGGATATTCTTCTGCGTTTCGATGTTCGGATTTAGGTATAGATACCATTTTAGTAGAAAGATACACTAATTTAGGTGGAGTATGTCTTAATGTTGGTTGTATACCGTCTAAATCTTTATTACATATTGCTAAAGTGATAAAAGAATCAAGAAATTTATCTGATTTAGGTGTAAAGTTTGAAGAACCTAAAATCGATATTGATAAAATATGTCAATGGAAAAATAAAGTTATTAGTAATCTTAATTCTGGTATAAAAAATCTAGCAAATAAACGTAATGTGAAGGTAATTTTTGGACTTGCCAAATTTTTAAATTCGAATAGTATTCTTATTGAAGGAGAAAAAGAGAATATTATTGTTTCTTTTGAAAATATCATTTTGGCAGTAGGTTCTCATGCTAGAAAATTGTCTTATGTTCCTCATAATGATCCGAGAATTTGGAATTCTACTTCTGCATTGTCTATTCCTAATATACCAAATAATTTATTAATTATTGGTTCAGGAGTAATAGGTTTAGAAATAGCTACTATTTATAGTTCGTTAGGTTCAAAAGTAGATATTATAGATAGTTCTCATGATTTATTGTCTCATTTAGATAGAGATATTATTAATGTATTTTTTAATTCGATAAGCAAGGATTTTAATATTATTTTAAATTCTGATATTAGTAAAATTACATCGCATAAAGAAGGTCTTTTAGTTTCTATTAATATCAAAAAAGATAACATTCAAGAAAATAAGTTATATGATGCTATCTTAGTATCTGTAGGAAGAATACCAAATTTGCATATGTTAGATATTGAAAAAGCAGGACTTAACATTGATGATAATGGATGTCTAAAAGTAGATAATAAGTTACGTACAAATGTACCTAATATATATGCTATTGGTGATATTACAGGACAACCGATGTTGGCACATAAAGGTATTCATCAAGGACATATAGTAGCTGAAATTATTTCTGGTAAAAATCATTTTTTTGATCCCTATGTTATTCCATGTATACTATATACTGATCCGGAAATTGCTTGGGTAGGTATGACAGAGAAAGAAGCTATTAAAAATAATGTAAAATATGAAGCTGCGGTTTTTCCATGGAAAGCTTTAGGACGAGCCATTTCTTCTAATTATTCTAATGGAATGACTAAGTTAATTTTTGATTCACAAACAAATAAAATCGTAGGTGGTTGTATAGTAGGTAATAATGCTGGTGAATTGTTAGGAGAAATTGGATTAGCTATAGAAATGGGGTGTGATGCAGAAGATATTGCATTAACTATACATGCGCATCCTACTTTATATGAATCCATTAATTTATCGGCTCAAATTTTTCAGGGTACTGTTACTGATTTAATTAATTCAAAAAAAAATTAACATTTTATGATCAATGCATGATGAATTTTTGAAAATTATACAATACAATATATGTTGTATTTTTTCGTGGTGTTCTAAATAAATGTACGAATTTTATTGGTTGATATGATGTTTTTAAAATAGAAAATATGTATTATTATATATTTTGTAGTATGAATTAATTTATATTAAGGTATTTCTTAAAAACTATTTATAATAAAAATTATTCTTCAGTTATTATTTTGTTATATAAGTTTTTTAACATATTTTGGGTAATTTTCGACAAGTTTTTAGATGCTAAATGAGAAAATTTTTTAAAGTTTGATAAAGCATCGTTATCTGAATAATCGGATATAGATTTAATAATTAAAAGAGGTTTTTTAAATTGATAACAAACTTGAGCAATCGCTGTTGATTCCATATCTACAGCAATTGCTGTTGGAAACTTTTCTTTTAATGTTTTTTTATATTTTTGCTTATTAATAAATGAGTCTCCGCTGATTATAAGATTTTTGTTATAGTATGTATTAGATTTTAACATATATATTTCAGTTAATCTTATCATATAATCATTTGTTGAAAACAATTTAGGCAATTTTTGGATTTGTCCTAATTCATAACCAAAAGCAGTAAGATCAACATCATAATAGCATGTATTATTAGGAAGAATTATACTTCCAGGAACTAGTTTTATATCTAAACTTCCAGCTGTTCCTACATTGATGATTAAGTCTATTTTATATAAATTTAATAGTATAGCACATGTCACACTAGCTGAAACTTTTCCAACTCCTGATGTTGTTAATATGATATCTATACAATTTAGTTGTCCTGTATAAAATATTTGACTATGGATTCTCGTCTTTTTTAAATATTTAATTTGTTGACGTAGAAATATGGTTTCTTCATTTAAAGCGCCAATAATACCAATTTTAATATTTTTTTTAATTTTCATTTTGAACTGCGTATTAACCAATAATTATATTCAATCAAATACTAAATGAAGATCCACAACCACAAGTAGTTTTTGCTGTAGGGTTAAATATAATAAATTTTGAACCATTCAAGTTTTCTTGATAATCTATTTTTCCACCAATCAAATATTGAAAGCTAATAGGGTCTATTATAACAGAAATTCCTAATTGAGTGACAATTATATCATCTTCATATTGATGTTTGTCAAATTTAAAATTATATTGAAAACCACTACATCCACCTCCAGTAATGTAAACTCTTAGTTTTAAGTTTGGTATGTTTTTGTTTTTAGTAATATGATCAATTTTTTTAATCGCTGCGTCAGAAAAAGATAATGATAGTTTAGTTGTACTTATCATATAGTGTCTCCTAGTTTACAAAAATGTTTTAACATTTCTTTTAAAAATGTTAAGATATATAAAAAAATAAAAGTGTATTTTAATATTTAATTTAAATTTTTGAGTGTATATGTATTTATATCTATTTATATAGGTTTTAATATTTGGATATTATTATTTTAATGCAATAAAGTATTTTCATTTAGGTTTTTTTCTTAAAAAAGTTGGAATATCTAAGTAATCAATATCATTGTTTTGCAATAATTTTTCAGGTTCATGGTTTATTTTTTCTTTTTTAGATTTTCTGATATATTTATTAGTGTCTGAAAGTTCGTATTGTTTTTTTTCATGATTAAACAGTGATTTTTTTGGATATGTGTGTGTTGAGAGATATAGATCTATAGATGTTGTTTCCATTCCAATCCCTGTTGCAACTACTGTTACTCGAAGGTTATCGTCCATTTCAGTATCTAGTGATGTACCAATTACTACAGTAGCATTATCTGAAGAAAAAGATCGAATAGTGTTTCCCACAGCTTCGAATTCATCTAATCTCATATTAAATCCAGAAGTAATATTTACTAATACTCCTTGAGCACCAGATAAATCAATGTCTTCTAATAATGGACTAGAAATAGCAATCTCTGCTGCTTCTTTAGCTCTATTTTCTCCAGAAGAAATTCCAGTTCCCATCATAGCGTACCCCATTTCGGACATAACAGTACGTATATCAGCAAAATCTACATTAATTAATCCAGGTTTAGTGATTAATTCTGCTATTCCTTGCACCGCTCCTTTTAATATATTATTTGCTGAGCTAAATGCATCTAATAAAGAAATACCTTTATTCAATACTTTTAGTAATTTATCGTTTGGAATAGTAATCAGTGAATCAACGTGTTTTGACAATTCTATTATACCCTGATCAGCATAAGCCATTCTTTTTTTTCCTTCAAAATTGAAAGGTTTTGTTACTACAGCAACTGTTAATATTCCTAATTCTTTTGTTATTTCTGCAATTACTGGAGCAGCTCCTGTACCTGTTCCGCCACCCATACCAGCTGCTATAAACACCATATCTGCACCTTCTAATACTAACTTTAAGTTTTCTCTGTCTTCTTCAGCTGCATTTCGTCCTATTGTTGGGTTAGCTCCAGCTCCTAGTCCTTTGGTTATATGACTTCCGATTTGTATAGTTTTCCCAACTTCTATTTTTCTTAACGCTTGTGTATCTGTATTGATAGCAAAAAATTCTACTCCTTCAATATGTTCTTTAACCATGTATTCTACTGCATTACCTCCTCCTCCTCCTATTCCAACTACTCTAATAATTGCATCATTATTGTTTTCTATAGGTTCAAACATAAGTTTATATCCATTATCTTTAGGTATCATTATAGTTCTTTTTTTATCCAGTTATTAACGTACTGAAACCATTTTTTAAAAATATTTTTAGATTCATAGTTTTTTTTATAATTTTTAATGTGTTCTTTTCCATAGTATAATAATCCTACTGCAGTAGCACAGTTTGTTTCTTCAATGTTGTTTACTAGGCTACTAATTTTTTTTGGTTTACCTATTCTTATTGGTATTGTAAAAATTTTTTTAGCGTTTTCTTTAAGATATTTAATGTTGGAAGCTCCACCAGTAAATACTATTCCTGCTCCAAAATTATAATGGTTATTAGATTTTTTAAGTATCTCTTGTACATTTAAAATTTGTTTATTTATTAAGTTTAATAATTCTGTATATCGTGGTTCAATAACGTCTATCAGAGTGCTTTTTTTAAATGTTTTAATTAATTTATTATTGGTATTAGATATTTCAATTTGTTCACACTTTTTTGTATTAGAAAGTATGTCAGCCTGCCCGTATTGAATTTTTATTGTTTCAGCTTTTATAAAGGGAATATTAAATGCATAAGATATATCATTGGTTACAGTATTTCCAGCGTATGGAATAACACAACTATGTTGTAATACTCCATTGGTGTACATAGCGATATCTATTGTTCCGCTACCGATATCTGCTATACAAACTCCCATTTGATATTCATCTTTTGTTAATATTGCTTTTCCAGAAGCTAGCCCTGAAAAAATAGTATGGTTAACTTGTAGTCCGCATGTTTTTACTGCTTTAATGATATTTTTTTCTATTTCAGTATGACATGTAATTAAGTGAACTTGTGCTTTTATTCTTTTTCCAGATAATCCAATTGGATTTTTTATACCTACGTGTTGATCAATAGAATATTCTTGCGGAATAATATGTAAAATGTGATGTTCATTACGTATTTGTACACATTTTGCTGTGTGTATTACGTTGTTTACATCTTCAATTGTTACTTCATTTTCAGATATAGGAACAATGCCTATTTCGTTTTGACAGTTAATATATTTGTTAGATAAAGCTAAATATACGGAAGAGATTTTACAATCAGCCATACTTTCAGCTTGGTTGACAGATTTTTTAATACATTTTATAATTGATTTCAAATCATTAATGATACCCTTTTGTATTCCGTATGAAGGACAAATTCCTATTCCAATAACATTAATTATACCATCTATGAGTATTTCTCCTACTAAAGTAATTACTTTGGTAGTTCCAATTTCAAGTCCAACTATTAAATTTCTATCTCTTTCTTTCATGTTTGTTTTAGCCTGTATTCATTATTTCCATGCTATTGCTATACCTGATTCATATCGTAAATCGATGTATTTTATTTTTTTTCTTTTGATTTTTTCTTCATATTTTAAAGTTTTCCAAATCATCATTAATTTTTTTAATTGAATAATATTATTTATTTTTCCTAGAGCTATTTCAATGTTGTTTTCAATTAATAGTTTCCATGAATGATAAGGTGTTATCGTAATAGATCTCAATATAACGTTATTTTTATTTAGTACATTTTTTATTTTTTCGTAATTTTTTAAAATTTCTTTTTCGCTATTTTTTGGTCCATAAAAATATGGAATGTTTTTAATACTTTGTTTTTTTTTTATAATATGAGATATAATTTCTTTTTTATCTAATATATATTTGTCGTTCCAATATGCTACAGGAATAGTATTTACAATATGGATTAGTAATGTATCTGGCCATTGTTTTTGAATTTTAATTTTTTTTATAAAAGTGAATTCTTTTAATTTATTTTTTATAAAAAAATTACATGGGAAAAAAAAATTACATGAAGTTTTTAAGGATAAAATAAAATCTTTCATTTCTTTTCTATTTAAATAACTAAATTGTCCTGAAATTATAAAATGAGATAATTTTTTTTTATACCATTGTTTAGATAATTTTATAATTATGAGACTATTAAGTATTATAAAAACAATTAAAGATAATATTATAGTATATCTTAATAAGACTAGTTTTTTTTTTGACATAATATATATTCGTTTTATGCATAGTTTGGTTTTAAATGTTTTTAATTAGCTGATTGTAAAATTTTTAAAATTAACAATTTTAAGGATATTCCAGCATTTTTAGCAGCTATAGGCATTAAGCTATTTTTAGTCATTCCAGGACACGTATTCATTTCTAATAACCAAAATTTCTCAGCACGATCCATGATTAAATCAATTCTTCCCCATCCTGTGCATCCAAGGGTATTCCAAGCTATTTTTATTATTTTATTTAATTCTATTTCTTTGTTTCTTTTTAATCCACTTGGACAAAAATATTTTGTGTTTTTAGATATATATTTAGATTCGTAATCGTAAAAGTCGTTATTTGAAGATATACGAATAGATGGAAGGATTTTGTTTTCTAAAATTCCTACAGAATATTCTGATCCGTATATAAATTTTTCTATGAGTATGTTATTGTCATATTGAAATGCTATCTTACATGCATGATGTAAACATTGATACGAGTGAACTAGTGATATTCCGATACTAGATCCTTCAGTGTTAGGTTTAACAATTATAGGTAATCCTAACATAAGAATTTTTTTTCTAAGGTCTTTTTCAGTTATTGTTTGAAATTTTTTGATATTAATAAAATAACAAGGAACTACAGGTAAATTAGCTCCTTTCCATAGTAATTTGGTTTTTATTTTATCAATTGAAATTGCTGATGGTAAAATTTTACTTCCTGTATATGCAATTTTTAGATAAGTTAATAATCCTTGTATAGTTCCATCTTCACCTTCCTTTCCATGAAGAGCAATAAATGCTTTTTTAAATCCCTGATTTGGTAATTGGGTAATAGGAAAGTATTTTGTATCTATGGGATATGCATTTATTTTAGATTTAAATAGATATTTTAATATATTTTCTCCAGATAATAAGGATATATTTCTTTCTTGCGATGTACCACCAAATAATACGGCTACTTTTTCAATCATAATAATTATTTCTTGTTTATTTTTTTAAGTTTTTTAATAACGTAATTATCTATTATAATGTGTATATTGCCAGCACCTTGTATTAAGAGTACATTGTTTTCTGATAGTTTTTTAACTAATGTTTTGAATATTTCATTATAATTAGATATTAATGTTACTGATGTTTTTCCACACTTTTTTAGTTCGTTATATAAATCCAAACTATTTGATCCTGAGATGGGATTTTCGTTAGCTGAGTAAACGTTTAAAAGTAATAATTCATCGATTTTAAGTAGCACTTTTTTAAATTGTTTAAATAGATAATAAGTTCTTGTGTACCTATGAGGTTGAAAAATCATCACTAATTTTTTATTTGGCCATCCTAATTTAACAGTGTTAATGCTAGCTAAAATTTCGTTAGGATGATGTCCATAATCTTGAATAATGGTAATAATATTATGTTCATTAGACGCATTGTATGCTAAAAATTTTCCGCATAGTTCGAATCTCTGTTTAACTCCTTTGAAAGTTTTTAGTGATTCGAGAATATTAATGTCACTAATATTTTTTTGAGTAGCGACTGCTATTGCTGCTGCTGCATTGAGAGCGTTATGTTTTCCAGGTATATTCAAAGTTATATTCAAGTTAAGTCGATGTTTTCTGATTATTTTAAAATAACTAGAAAATTTTTTTTGTGTGTACTTTTTTATTCGTATGTCAGATTTTATGTGAAATCCATAAGTAATAACATTACAACGTATTAATGGAATGATTTTTCTTATGTTTTTATCATCAAAACATATGATAGCTGTTCCGTTAAATGGAAGATTTTGAATAAATTTAATAAATGCTAGTTTAATATTATTAAATGTTTTGCAATAATTGTCTAGATGATCATTGTCAATGTTTGTTACTACAGCAACAATTGGTCTTAAATATAAAAAAGAAGCATCGCTTTCGTCTGCTTCTACAATGTAATAAGGGCTTTTTCCTAGTCTAGTATTACTGTTTATTTCTCTTACGTGCCCTCCATTAATGAGAGTCGGATCTAGATTACTTTTAAAAAATATGCTGAAAATGATTGCAGAAGTAGTAGTTTTTCCATGTGTTCCAGATACTGCTATTCCATATTTGTATCGTATTATTTCTGCAAGAATTTTACCTCTTTTTATAACAGGAATATTCAAACTTTTAGCTTGAACGATTTCAGGATTATACGGTGGAATTGCGCTTGATATTACTATTATGTTTGCATTTTTAATATTACATTTAGAATGATTAAAAAATATTTTAGCACCTAATTTTTGCAATTTTTTGGTAATATCACTTGATTTCAAATCAGAACCACTTATTATGTAGCCGTTTTTTAGTAACGTTTCGGCTATTCCACTCATGCCTATACCACCTATTCCGATAAAATGGATATGATTGACATAACGCGTCTTGGTATTAAGAAAATTTAGCTGTTTCATTCTACTGTTCTATAACGGTATTATATAAAAATTTTTTATAATTTCTTTTGATAAAAATGAACATGATGTTAGTGTATGCGCATTGTACTTTCAATTATATCAATAATGTTTTTGACAGGATTAATTTTTGATGAGGAATATAATTTTTTTGCCATAATAGTTATTGTGTTTCGATCTATTTTGTTTAATATATTAATTATTTTATTAGTACTTAGTAGATCTTGTTCTACTATTATAGCTCCTCCTTGTAATTGTAGTGGATAAGCATTCCAATATTGATGTTTATCTTTGTGAGGAAAAGGAATAAATATGGCTGGAAGTCCAATGTACTCCAATTCACTTACTGTAAGAGCACCGGAGCGACAAATAGTTAGGTCAGCCCAGTTATATGCTTCTGCTATATTTTCTATGAAAGAAGTAATTTTATATGGATGTAATTTAAATTTTTTGTAATTGTTTAATGTAAACTGTTTATTTTTTTTTCCGACTTGGTGCCAAATTATAATTTTTTTCTTTAATTTATGTGCTATTTCAGGTAGCATGGAGTTGAGTGTTTGAGCTCCTTGACTTCCTCCAATAACTAATATTCTAAGTGGACCGGTTCTATCTTTAAAACGACAAGTAGGGTTGGGTAGATTTATAATCTCTTTTCTTAATGGATTACCTACTGTAATGGCGTTTAGTTTTGTTTCTGGAAACGCTTGCATAATTTTAGTTGACAATCGAGACAATATTTTGTTAGATAGCCCCATGACTCTATTTTGTTCGTGGATCAATAGTGGTATTCTAAAAAAAATAGACATTAAGCCACCAGGAAGAGATATATATCCCCCCATTCCTAGTATTATATTGGGTTTCAGTTGTTTTATAATTATCGTAGTTTTGTAGCAGGAATGCAATAATTGAAAAAAAAACTTTGTCATGCTAAAAATATTTTTTTTAATTACATTTATATTAATAAATTTAATAGGAATGTGGTTCTTTAGAATGATTTTGGCTTCAATACGATTAGGTGTACCTATCCAAAATACATCCCATTCTTTTTTTATTAATGTATTAGCAATTATTAGTCCAGGTAGAATATGTCCGCAAGTGCCGCCTGCCATAATTATTATCGTTTTTTTCCTCATTACAAACCTTGACAAAATTTATTTTTTATTCTTGTTTCAAAGTCTATACGTAATAATATAGAAATAGCAATAGAAATAATTAATAAACTGGATCCACCATAACTAATGAGTGGTAATGTTAATCCTTTAGTTGGTAATATTCCCACAGTAGTACCTATGTTAATTAACGTTTGAGATACTAGCCATATTCCAATTGAAAAAGCAAAATAACCGGAAAAAAAATCGTTGTTTTTTAATGCGTTTTTTCCGATATTTATTGCCTTAAAAGAAATAAATAATATCATAGATAATATGATACAAACTCCACAATATCCTAATTCTTCTCCAATAATTGAGAAAATAAAATCAGTATGCGCTTCAGGTAAATATTCTAATTTTTGAATAGAATGTCCTAAACCTACTCCAAAAAAATTTCCTCTACCTAAAGCCATCAATGATTGTGTGAGTTGATAACCTTTTCCAAATGGATCTTTCCAAGGATTCCAAAATGATAATATTCGTTCACTACGATAAGGTGTAATTATTATTAATAGGATAGTAGTAATGATCCCTAAAAGTACAATAGGTATAAATTTCCAAATTTGGACTCCTGAAACAAACAATAAAGATAATACAGTTATGAAATATATAGCTACCGTTCCTAAATCAGGTTCTGTTAATAATAATATCGATATAATACTTATTATTCCTAAAGGTTTTAAAAAACTCCAAAAACTATTCATGATTTCATAACGTTTTTGTGATAAATAATTTGATAAATAACAAAAAACAGTAAGTTTAGATAGTTCTCCGGGTTGTATATGTATGAAACTTATTTTTATCCATCTAAAAGAACCATTAATAGGAGTACTTATTATTAACACGAGTAGTAACATAATGATAGAAATTAAAAGCATTTTGGTACTATAAATTTTCCAAAACATGATAGGAGTTTTAAGAAATATTTTAGTTAAAAAAAGAACTAATATTAAATATATTATTTCTTTTTTCGTAAAAAATAATAAATCTCCATATATATGACTAGCTATTGGTATAGAAGCAGAAGTTACCATAATTAATCCGATTAATAGTAAACTTATAGTACACCATACTAACTGAGAATCGTATAATTTTGGTTCGTAGTGCGTTTTATTTTTTTTTAAAATTTTTTTTACTGTGTTTAATAATAAATACTTTATTTTCATGAATATAGTTCTTCTATTAACTTTACAAAAGTATTACCACGTTCTTCAAAATTAGAAAATTGATCTAAACTACTACAAGAAGGAGATAATAATACTACATCACCAGATTTTACTATGTTTTTTATAAAATGTATTACGTTTTCTAATGTATTGAAACATATTGATTTTTTTGGATATAATGAGAAAAGTATTTTTTTACTTCTTCCATAACAATAAATAATTATTTTTTCATCTTTTAAATAAGGTTTTAATAAAGAAAAATTGGCTAATTTCCCATCTCCTCCTAATATTAATCTTATTTTCCCTTTTACATAAGGTAAAATATTGTTGATTGCTGATTGCGTACTTCCAATGTTTGTAGATTTAGAGTCATTAATCCATGTTATATTGTTTTTTTTATATGTTAGTTGAAATCTATGAGGTAATCCTAAAAATTCTTTTAATGCTACTAAGCTAGTGTAAATATTAACTTTTAAAATATGAACTATTGATAAAGCAGATAATGCATTAATATAATTATGTTGACCTGATATAAGTAATTTATCAACATTTAATAATTTTTCTTTGTTATAGCATAGCCATACATTACGATTTTTTCTACATAGATTATATTCTCCTTTATCAATTCCAAATGTAATGTTAGGTTGTTTTTTAATTTTCGCATTAAATGATAAATGGTCTTCTAAATTTAAAATAGATACTTCGGCTTGATTATATATTTTTAACTTATGTTTGACATATTCTGTAATACCTAATGGATATCGATCCATATGATCTGAACTGATATTAAGTACAGTAGCAACTTTTGCTTTTAAATTCAAAGTAGTTTCTAGCTGAAAACTGGATAATTCTAATATGTATAATTCTGAGGGATCATTAAGTATATTTAATGCAGGAATTCCTATATTACCACCTACGCGTACTTTAAATCCAGCTAGTTGTAGTATATTTCTTACCATCATAGTCACTGTACTTTTTCCATTTGAACCAGTAATAGCAATTATCGGGGTTTTGGTTTCTCTGACAAATAATTCAATATCTCCAATTATTTCAATTTTGTTTTTTTTGGCATATATTAACGCTGGATGAAATAATTGTATACCAGGACTTGTGATAATTAAATCGGATTCTTGAATCCATGGATAATATATTGAACCTACATGATATTGTATATTTTTTAAACATTGTACATTATGGATGTATTTGGGATTTTTGTTAAAGTCCATAATTTTAGGATAAATATTTCGCGATATAAAAAAATGTAGACAGGATATGCCTGTTAATCCCATTCCAAATATTAGTATTTTTTTTTATAATAATTATACATTTCTAATTGACCTTAAATATGAAAGAACATCCTAGCAACATAAACACTAAAGATATAATCCAAAATCTTACTGCTATTTTTGGTTCTGGGCAACCTTTTAATTCGTAGTGATGATGAATAGGTGTCATTTTGAATATTCTTTTTTTCTTTAACTTAAAGTATGTAACTTGAATTATGACTGATATAGTTTCAAATATAAAAATTCCACTCATAATAAAAAATATTATTTCTTGGTGTAGTAGTATTGCTATTATTCCTATCACCCCTCCTAAAGGTAGAGACCCTACATCACCCATAAATATTTGTGCTGGATAGGCATTAAACCATAAAAATCCTAATCCTGATCCTATAACGGCTGAGCAAAGAATAGTTAATTCTGCAATACTAGGAATATATACAATATTAAAATGTGTTGAATGGTGTAAATTTCCAGAAATAAATGATAGTAGATATAATCCTATAGTTATTAAGATGACAGGAACAATAGCTAACCCATCTAATCCGTCTGTTAAATTTACAGCGTTACTAAAACCTATCAAGATAATATATGACAAAAATATATGTATTATACCTATGTTTATAACAATATTTTTTTGGATAGGGCATATTAATTGAATTATAAAATTGTTTTTATTGTTATAATAAATTAAAATAATAACAAGAATAGTAATTATAGATAAAAAAAATAATTTCCATTGAGGTCGTAAACCTGTAGACGTGTTAAAGTAAATTTTTTTATAATCATCTATGAATCCTACTATGCCAAATCCTATTAAAATCATTAGTGCATACCATATGTATATGTTTGATAAATTAGACCATAATAAAGTAGATATAATGATAGAAGATAATATAAGTATTCCTCCCATAGTAGGTGTATATTTTTTGTTAATATGTATTTTAGGTCCATTACTTCGAATAGTTTGATACATTTGGTGTTTTTTTAAAAATTTGATTAGGTATGATCCTACTATTAGAGAAAAAAATAGTGACGTTAGTAAACTAATAATAGAACGATAAATTAAATATGATGTCTTATCAAAATTTGTGTGAAAATAGTATTTAATAATGAATTCAATCATAATTACATTCCTCAACTAATTTTTTTACTATTCTTTCTAGATTTTCGCTTCTAGATCCTTTAATTAAAATTGTAATTTTTTCATACATAAAAATTTTTTTAGTTAAATCTTTAATTAGTGTATTAATATTAGTGTAATGGTTTCCTTTTTTACTATTAATACTGATAGATTTACTTAATTTTCCAATGCTCATAACTTCGTTTATATCAGATATGTAAATGACATTACCAATTATTTTATGATACATAGTACTCATTTTTCCTAATTCAGACATATCACCAGATACAAAAATTTTATATCCAGGCATGTTTTCTAACACTTTAATTGCTACAATCATTGATGCAACATTAGCATTGTAAGTATCGTTTATAATAGTTTTATGTTGGCTTAGTGTGATAGTTTCTAATCTACCTGAAAGTATTGGAATTTTAGATAATCCGAGTTGAATGCATTGAAGTGGAATGTTTAATGTTATTGCTATAGCGGCTGCAGCTAGAGCATTAGAAATATTGTGAAATCCAAGCAAAGGCAAATTAACATTTATAACTCCATTCGGAGAATGTAGAATGAAGGATGAGCCTGTATTATCAATAACGATATTGCTTGCAAAGAATTGACTTTTTTTTTTTATTGAAAACCAAATAATGTTTTGGCTGTTTATGTTTTTTTTCCATCTTGACCAATGATGACTATCAGCATTAAATATAGCTGTACCAGTTTTAGGTAATGTACAAAGAATTTCTTGTTTTGATTTAGAGATTCCTAATAAAGATTTAAATCCATCTAAATGCGAATAATAAATGTTGTTTATTAATGCAATATTAGGATTTGTTAATTTTGTTGCATATAAAATTTCTTTAGGATGATTAGCTCCTATTTCAATAACAGCATATTTATATGATAGATCAAGATTTAGTAGAGTTAATGGTACTCCAATATTATTGTTAAAATTTTTAAAGGTAGATAAAGTTTTTCCATAACATTGCAAGATAGAAGTAGTAATTTCTTTTACAGATGTTTTTCCAGAAGATCCAGTTAATGCTATAATACTAGCATTACTTTGTTGTCTAATCCAAAATGCTATATTTCCTAGTGCTAAAGTAGTATTTTGCACAACTATTTGTGGTAGCTTGATATCAAGTTTTTTTTCTAATACTACTGCTGTAGCTCCTTTTTTCATTGCTGCATAAACGAAATTATGTGCATCGAAATTTTTTCCGATCAAAGCAATAAATAAACATCCTGGAGTAATTGTTCTTGAATCAGTACTTATAGCATGAAAAATTAAGTTATTTATTTTTACATTATTTTTGTTAAAAAAATAACCTTTTGTGATACGACATATTTGATAAAAAGATATTGGGATCATATTTATTTTTCCAATAGTTTTTTAATTGTTTCATAGTCAGAAAAATAATAAGTTTTATTTTTTATTATTTGATATTTTTCATGACCTTTTCCTAATACAACTACACAGTCATTGATGTTAGCATTCATTATGGCAAATTTGATTGCTTGTTTTCGATCCAATATAATATGTATATTTTTTTTATTTTGAATGTTTTGTGTGATATCTTTTATAATTTCTTTTGGATTCTCGTTTCTGGGATTGTCATTAGTTAGAACGATTTTATTAGCAATTTTTTCAGAAATCTTTCCCATTAGGGATCTCTTTAATTTGTCTCTATTTCCTCCGCATCCAAATACACACCATACATTGTGATGATATATTTTACGAATAGTTTGTAATACATTTTTAAAAGCGTCTTCATTATGTGCATAATCAATGATAATGTTTGGTTTATTTGGAATTTTAAGAGATTGCATTCTTCCAGGAACGGCTATTATATATTCGCATACGTCTATCAAGCAAGATAGTGAAAACCCCAAGTTTAATAATGCCACTAAAGCTAGTAGTAAATTAGTAACGTTAAAGTTTCCAATTAATTGGCTTTTTAACAATCCTTTTCCCCAACTAGATTTAAAGTAAATGTAAGTATAATTTGTATTATATATTATACGATATGCGTGTACCCATCGTTTAAATAATGAGTAATTAAAATTTTTATTTATACTTACGACGATAGTTCTTTTTTTAGATAATTTTTTTGTCCATAGTTTTCCAATATGATTATCTATATTAATTATGAATGTTTTAATTTTGTTTTTAGAAAAAAAAGTCCATTTTGCTTTAATATAGTTTTCTATAGTTTTGTGATAGTCTAAGTGGTCTGATGTAATGTTTGTCAAAATTGCCATAGAAAAATTTAAATTTGACACTCTATGTTGTATGATTCCATGCGAAGATATTTCCATAGCAATTGTTTTTATATCGTTTATTAACATTTCTTTTAAGAATTTTTGTATATTTATAGGAGAATCAGTTGTATTTACAGATGGTTTTAGATCGTTGTAAGTTCCATTCCCTAGACTTCCCATAATTCCTATTCTTTGGTTTAATAAGTAATTCCATTGAGCAATAATATGAGTCACAGTACTTTTTCCATTAGTTCCAGTGACTCCAATAAGTGTTAATTCTTCATTTACTTCATAATATCTATTGGATATTTTGGATAAATTTTTAGATAATTTTAAAAAATAAATTACTGGAATGTGTTTATTTTTATATGTTATATGTCCATGATATTCTTTTTTTTTGTTTCGCAAAGAATAGCTATTGCTCCATTATCAATAGCTTTTTTTATAAATTGTCGTCCATGAAATATATTTCCTTGTAGTGCGCAGAATAAGTTTCCTGTAGTAACTTTTCGACTATCTGATGCTATTCCAGTTATATTATATGATTGTGTTATATTCATCCAAGGTTGTAATAGGGTTTGTAGGTTATGTTTCATTTTTACTCCAAAATTTTGTGATGTATTTAATATATAAATAAATTATCAGGTTGAATATTAATAATTTTTAATGCAAAACTCATAATTGTACTAAATACTGGAGCTGAAATAGTTCCTCCATAGTATTGTCCTGCTCGTGGATCATTAATCATCACAAGCAAAGAAAATTGTGGATTGCTAATTGGAGCAAGTCCTACTGCATATGATACGTATCTATTTACGTATTTTCCGTTTGAATTGACTTTTTTTGCAGTACCCGTCTTTACAGCAACTTTATAGCCTTTAATGGCTGCTTTTACTCCTACGCCTCCTGGCTGAGTTACTGATTCGAGCATGTTTAATACGATTTTTACTAAAGATTTTGAAAATATTCGTTTTTCGTTGTTTTTGTTATTAGTTTTAATAATAGATAATGGTTTGTATAATCCATATCTACCCATAATTGTGTATACGTTAACCAATTGTAGTGGTGTAACCATCAATCCATATCCAAAAGAAAATGTTACTTTATCTAAGTTAGACCAATGTTTTTTTTTGGGGTAAATTCCTTTTTTTTCTCCTATCAATCCTGAATTTGTCGATTTTCCTAAGCCAAATCTAGAATAAATATCAATTAATTCAGATTCTGACATAGATAGTGCTATTTTAGATACACCTGTATTGCTTGATTTTTTCAAAATATCGGTAACTGATAATTGTCTGTTATATGAAACATCTTTTATTACGTGTTTATCTATTATAAAAGGTGTTGTGTCAATAATAGATTTTGGAGTTATTATTTTTTTTTGCAATGCTTTCATAATTACCATTGGTTTAACTGTTGATCCAGGCTCAAATACGTCAGTCACGGCTCTGTTACGAATTAAATCCATAGATACTTTTTTTAAATTATTTGGATTATATGTAGGGCTATTGACCATAGCTAGGATTTCTCCAGTTTTAATATTTGTTAAAATAGCCGTTCCAGATTGAGCTTTATGAAAACTAACAGCATGACTTAATTCGCGATATATAATCGTTTGTAATCTTATGTCTATACTAAGATTTATATTGCGTGGCGCATTTTTTTTAATTAATGAAACATTTTCAATAATGTTTCCAAACTTGTCGGTTCTAATTTTTCTTTTACCTGGAGCTCCTTGAAGTATTTTGTTAAAACTCTTTTCTATTCCTTCGATGCCTATTCCATCTGTGTTGGTGAATCCAATTAATTGCGAAACTATTTTTCCAGAAGGGTAGTATCGCTTAAAATCTTCAACAATATATACACCTGGTAAGTTTAATTTTTTTATGTATTCTCCAATTTCTGGACTAACTTTTCGTGCTAGATATGTAAAACGATTGTTTTTAAAATGATTAATTTTATATATAATTTTTTCTAGAGGAGTGGATAGTACTTTCGATAATGCTTTCCACTTTGCATTTATAACTATTTTTTTTTTGAAAAAAATATTTTTGGATCAATACAAATGTTATTCGTAGGTATACTTAGAGCTAATATATTTCCTGATCTATCCTTAATAGTTCCTCTTGAATTTGTTTCTACTTGTATTCTTGATGATCTTAAATCACTTTCTTTAATTAGTTGCTTAGTTTTAAATAATTGTAATATAGTTATTTTAAGTAAAATTATGATGATAGAAATAGTAATTATACTAAGTAGTGTGATAAGTCGATGATTGAAATAACAGTTTTTTTTTTAGATAACTAAATGGAATGTTGTTGAAAAAATATTTCATGAATTTGTAAATTTCCTATTGTTTCAGTAATTATTGTGAAAAAATATTTTCTTCTAATGGGTTAATATAGATCATATTTAATTTTTCTATAGCATTTTTTTCAATTTTTCTATGGGAGGATAATAAGTTTCTTTCTAAAATTAAATTATTCCACTCTATTTCTGCTTTCTTTTGAATAATATTTAATCGTTCTCCTTGCGCAATTAGTAATCTTGTTTTATGAACTATAGTAACAATTAATATTGAAAAAACTGTAATTATTACAAGTAAAATTAATACTTGTTTGTGGATTTTTATAACGTCGTTAAAAATTATTTTAGGTAAATTATAAATGTCATCATTCATCTATATTTTTTCCGATGTTCTTAAAATTGCACTACGTGATTTCAGATTGTTTTTAATTTCTTTTTTAGTTGGTATAATTTTATTAATAATTTTTAATGTTGTTTTTTTTAGATTTCTTAATTGTATTTCATTAATAGCAATTCCCATAGGAATTAAAGGTGTATTGCTGTTTTTTATAAAAAAATTTTTAACTATACGATCTTCTAATGAATGAAAACTAATTATTACGAGTCGACCTCCAGAATTTAATAATGTTAACGCATATTTTAAAACTTTCTTAAGTTCGATTAATTCTCGGTTAATATGTATTCTGATAGCTTGAAAAGTTCTTGTAGCAGAGTGTTTTTTTCTTCTTGGAACAATATTTTTTACGAGATCAGCTAATTCTATGGTTTGAACAATTGGTTTAATTTTTCTTTGTCTTATGATTTGATTAGCTATTTTTTTTGCAAAACGTTCCTCCCCAAATTCATATAGTACGTTTGTAATTGATTTAATATTGGCTTTCATTAACCATTGCGATGCTGTTATTCCTATTTTTGGATTCATACGCATATCCAGTGGTCCGTTTAATAAAAAAGAAAATCCTCGATTAGAATTACCAATTTGTATAGATGATACTCCTAAATCTAATAATATTCCATCGACTTTTTTTGTTATATTTTTTTCTTGAAAATGTCGTAAAGCGTTAGAGAAATTATCTGAAATAAAATAGAATCTATGATCTTGGATTGTAGATGCTATATTGATAGAAAATGGATCTTTATCAATAGCATATAATTTTCCATTTTTGTTTAAATTCTTTAATATTTCTTTTGAATGACCTCCGCATCCAAATGTACAATCAATATAAATTCCATTTTTTTTAATATTTAACGATGCAATAGTTTCTTCTTTTAGAACAGGAATATGAGTTAAATGTATATTATTCATAGTTATAATTTAGTACCGCAATGTTCTAATGATGTAATTTGTATATTTTCTATTTTTATTTATATATATGTTTAGAAAAATTAGTATAATAAGACAGACATTTTTTAAAAAATGAGTTTTATAATGTTATTTTTTAAATTATCTTCAAATATAAATTATAAACGTTAGTTTCTGGAGATACTTATGATGCCTGAACGAGAAATTTCAATAATTTCAGATATATCTTGTATGACTGCTAAGTATGAGTCTAATTTATTACTAGTTCCTGATAATTGTACAGTATAATGTAAAGATGTAACGTTTACGATTTTTCCTTGAAAAATATCTGTAATATGTTTTAGTTCTTTTCGAATTATACTAGTTGTACTTTTAATTTTAACTAATATAATTTCTCGTTCTAAATAATTTTCGTATTCTATTTCGGTAACTTTTAAAACATCAATTAATTTATGTAGTTGTTTTTCGATTTGTTCAATTATTTTTTCGTCTCCAATCGTTTGTATTGTCATTTTTGATAAAGATGGATCTTCTGTTGGTGCTACAGTAATGCTGTCTATGTTGTATCCGCGTTGTGAAAACAAACCTACTACTCTTGATAATGCTCCAGATTCGTTTTCTAATAAAATAGATATAATTCTTTTCATAAGATTTATTTTTCTTTTTTCCTTAATAGCATATTATTCATCCCGCCATCTCGAATTTGCATGGGATATACATGTTCTGAAGCATCAATAGCAATATCAACAAAAACTAAATGCCCTTTACTGAGTTCTTCTAGAGATAATTTTAATTTTTTTTCTAGGTCTTTAGGGTGTTGGATGGAAACTCCTATATGACCATAAGACTCAGCTAATTTTACAAAATTTGGAAGTGATTTCATATAAGAATGAGAATGTCGACCTGAATAAATTATATCTTGCCATTGTCTTACCATTCCTAAAGATTTGTTGTTTAAATTCAATATTAATACTGGTAGTTCATATTGCATAGCTGTAGATAGTTCTTGAATATTCATTTGGATACTTCCATCTCCAGTTATACAAATAACAATTTCTTTTGGAAATGCTAGCTTAACGCCTAGCGCTGCTGGTAATCCAAATCCCATAGTTCCTAAACCACCTGAATTAATCCATCTTCTTGGTTTAAAAAAGGGATAATATAATGCTGCAAACATTTGATGTTGTCCAACGTCTGATGTAACGTAAGCTTTTCCTTGAGTGAGTTTCCAGATCGTTTGAATTACGTTTTGTGGTTTTATATTATTGTTGTCTACATCAAAGTGTAAACTATTTATATTTTTCCAATTATGAATTTTTATCCACCACTTTTTTAAACAGCAAAATTCTTGCATAAGTATGTTATTTTTTATGAACTGCAACATTTGTTTTAAGATATTTTTTGCATTTCCTACAATTGGAACATGTGCAGTAATAGTTTTTGATATAGAAGTAGGATCAATATCAATGTGTATAATTGTTGCATCAGGACAATATTTGTTTACATTATTAGTAGTTCTATCATCAAATCTTACTCCAATCGCTAAAATTACATCTGAATGATGCATGGCCATATTAGCTTCGTAGGTGCCATGCATACCCAACATATGTAGATTTTGGGGGTGGTTTCCAGGAAATGCACCTAAAGCCATTAAAGAAGTGGTAACTGGAATATTAAGTGTTTCTGCAAGTTCTTTTAATTCTACATGGCTATTAGAACTAATAACTCCACCTCCTATATATATTACAGGTTGTTTTGCTGTTTTTAAAATGTCGATAGCTTTTTTTATTTGACCTGGATTTCCTTTAATTATGGGATTGTAAGATCTTATGTTAACTTCTTTAGGCCATATATATGGTTTTTTGTTATTGGAATTGAGAATGTCTTTTGGAAGATCGATAACGATTGGGCCTGGTCGACCACTAGATGCTAACCAAAACGCTTTCTTAAAAGTGATAGGAATGTCTTCTGTTTTTTTTACTAAAAAACTATGTTTGACTATTGGTCTCGAAATTCCTATCATGTCACATTCTTGAAATGCATCATATCCTATTAAAGAAGATGCTACTTGTCCTGATATTATTACTATAGGAACAGAATCCATATATGCTGTAGCAATACCTGTTATAGCATTAGTTGCCCCAGGTCCAGAAGTCACTAAAACGACTCCTATCTTTCCAGTAGCTCGTGCATATCCATCAGCCATATGCATTGCTCCTTGTTCGTGGCGAACTAAAATATGTTGAATTTTTTTAGCGGATTTTAGAGAGTCGTATATATCTAATACTGCTCCTCCTGGGTATCCGAAAATATGCTCAATGCCTTGGTCAATCAGTGATTGAATAACCATTTCGGATCCTGATAGAATTTCCATTTTTTCTCCAATTTTTATTTTTTGAATATAAATCGATATGTATATATTATTTTTAATATTGAAATGTTTTTGTGTTTATTATCTATTATTATTGTTAGTTTTAATTTTTTTTAATGTTATTAAATTGTATAACATAAGATATTGTTATTCAAAAAAATAAATGTTTTTAGAAATCTTTTTTTAAAAAAAAATAAAATTTAGGTGAAATCCATGTAAATAATTTAGATCCGTGTTTTTTTATCAAACACACTGCTAATTTTTCTTTAATAGCTAACTGTTTAGCTTTTTCAAATCCTAATATCATTAATCCTGTATCCCATGCATCTGATTCTAATGCTGATTTTGTGATTACACTCACTGAAACTAAATCAGTTTTAGTGGGATACCCTGTAATAGGATCAAGTAAATGCACAATTTTTTTTCCTTTTAGATAATAATAATTTCTATAAGTGCCAGATGTACTAATGGCATGATTTTGTAATTTTACAATCATATGGATGTTAATTTTTTTGTCTGTTGGTTTTTGTATAGCTATTATTTTAGGATTAGAAAAATTGTTTTTACTATGAGTAGTAATTGCTCCTCCAACAGAGATAACAAAATCTTCTATTCCTTTTTTTATAAGTAGTTCTTTTAAATGATCAGCAATGAAACCTTCTCCTAGCGTAGAAAAATCTAATGTTATTTTTTTTATGTTTTTTTTTAAGTAATATTTTTTATTTTTTTTAATAAGTTTTATATTTTTTAATCCTGTGAACAACAATGCATTTTTAATTGTTTTCAATTTAGGAATTTTATTTGGAGGTTTTTTTGGCCCGAAACCCCATATATTGACTAATGTTCCTATAGTAACGTCTAAAGCATAAGATGTTTTTTTTCCTATTAATAATGCTGTTAACATTATTTTGGCAAAGTTTTTGCTAATATGTTGAGGTTTAGTACCGTAATAGTTATTAAATTTTAAAATTTTAGAATTTTTTTCCCAAAAAGATAATTCTTTGTTATCATAATACAATTGTTTATTGATTTCTTTTATTAATTTTTTATTATTCGCGTATGTATTGATAAGATTTATTTGCCATGTTGTTCCCATAGTTTTTCCAGACAAATAAACTGTTTTTGTTTGCTCTTTTTTATATAAATTTATGTATAGAAATATAAGTAAAAAAAAAATATTCTTAAAAACATATTTTCACAATTCCTGTACATACTTTAAAAAAGTTATATTGATGTGGAATATTCATATGTTTTGGAAGCGAATATAATAAAGTTATTTAATTGAAATTATGTAATTATTGATTACAATGGTTATTGTATATTATGCGAGTTTTAATAAAAATTTTCAAAAGTGTTAGTGATATATAAATTTATTTTATACATATTTTTTATGTAAAAGTATTATAATGCATATCATATTACTATATCAAATTAAAATAAAAAAATGTAACTGTGTATGCGTATTTTTATATTAATATTATATAAGTTTTATATTTAGATTAATATTTTATGTATGTTAAAGTTTTTATAGAAAGAAAAACATCGTTGAGTTATATAAAGTATATTTCTAAATTTATAGAGTTCATTGATTTTTCTATTAACATAATTTATTCCATACAATTAAGTAAAATATAATAATTTAGTTTTAATTTTATAATACCTAGTATTAATTAAATTATGAGAAAAAAATGAAAATTAAAGAGTTAGTATTACGCATAGTATCTATATTTACAATTTTAGTTCTAAACTTAGGTTTGTCATGGAATCACCACCAATCATCTTTTCGTGCTATTCCGCGTTTAGAATTTATGAATACCAGTTTAGCGCCGATGATAGAACGAGTAATGCCTTCTGTTGTAAGCATAAACGTTGAAGGTAGTACTGCTATTCATAGTTCTTATATTCCTCCTCATCGATTTCGATCTTTTTTTGGGAATATTTTTCCGTTTTGCCAAACAGAATCTTTATTGAAGAATTCTCCGTTATGCCAAGATGATTTTAATGATGATTCTAATCAAGATAAATTTCGTGCATTAGGATCTGGAGTAATTATTAATTCTAGTAAAGGATATGTGGTTACTAATAATCATGTTGTTGATCATGCTAATAAAATCCAAGTTCAATTGAGCAACGGTAGTCAGTATAACGCTAAAGTTATTGGTAGAGATGCACGCTTCGATATTGCTTTAATTCAATTAGACGAAATTAAGAATTTAAAAGAAATACAGATGTCTGATTCGAATTTATTAAAAGTAGGGGATTATGTTGTTGCTATTGGAAATCCTTATGGATTAGGTGAAACTGTCACGTCAGGAATTATTTCAGCTTTGAATCGTAGTGGATTAAATATTGAACATTATGAAAATTTTATTCAAACTGACGCAGCTATTAATAGAGGTAATTCTGGAGGAGCATTAATTAATTTACAAGGAGAATTAATTGGAATCAATACTGCTATTTTAGCTCCAGATGGTGGAAACATAGGTATAGGATTTGCGATCCCAACTAATATAGTTAAAAGTTTGACTAATCAGATGATAGCTTATGGTCAAGTTCATCGTAATGAATTAGGAATTATGGGTATTGAACTTAATTCTGATTTAGCAAAAGTAATGAAATTAAATGTGCATAGAGGAGCTTTTGTTAGTCGAGTTTTACTAAAATCATCAGCTGATGTTGCAGGGATAAAGCCTGGAGATGTGATCGTTTCTTTAAATAAAAAACCTGTTTTTAGTTTTTTAGCATTACGTGCTGAAGTAGCTTCTTTGCCGGTAAATACAAAAATGGAGTTAGGTTTATTAAGAAGTGGAAATTTACAGTCTGTCGTAGTGGAGTTAAAACCGTATATAACAAATAAAGTGTATTCTTCAGATTTATGCCTTGATATAGCAGGAGCTGAATTAAGTGATTTTTACTTAAATGGACAAAAAAAAGGAATTTATGTTGAATATGTTGAAAAAAATACAGCAGCTTTTCGCATAGGCTTAAGAAAAAACGATATTATCATTGATATTAATAAAAATCCTATATCTTCTTTAGAAGATTTTCGAAAATTACTCCGTATGAAACCAGAAGCATTAGTTTTTCATGTTAAGCGTGGTAATGAAATGATATATTTAGTTACGAGAGATTAAATTAGCGTAACCTACCTAGAGAAATAATAAATATGTTATATTTTTTAGGTAGGTTTTTATTTAAAAAAATTATTAGATTTTTTCAGAAATGAATTTTATAGAATTTTAATTAACATTTCTCAAAATTTTATTAATTTCAGTTTTTTTTAATGTTTTTTCGTCTACATTTTTTACGATAACAGCGCAGTAGAGATTGTAATCTTTGTTTTTAGATGGCAAACTTCCTGGAACTACTACAGATCCTTTTGGAATTCTTCCATAAGAAATAGTTTTATTTTGTCTATCGTAAATTTTAGTACTTTGACCGATATAAACACCCATTGAAATTACTGATCCTGATTCGATAATTACTCCTTCAACAATTTCTGATCTAGCTCCAATAAAACAGTTATCTTCAATGATGGTTGGATTGTTTTGTAATGGTTCTAGTACACCTCCTATTCCTACTCCACCTGATAAATGTACGTTTTTTCCTATTTGAGCACAAGATCCGACAGTTGCCCATGTGTCTATCATGGTTCCTGAATCAATATATGCTCCGATGTTTATAAAAGAAGGCATTAAAATTGTATTTTTTCCAATAAAAGCACCATATCTGATTGATGCTGGAGGTACTATTCTTACTTTGTCTCGAAAAAAATGTTTTTCTTGGTATTCAGAATATTTCAATTTAATTTTATCATAGTATTGTATTTCATTGTTTTTAATAAGATTATTTTTTTTTATACAAAAATAAAGTAAAATAGCTTGCTTTATCCATTGATGAGTAATCCAGTTGTTTTTAATTTTTTCTGCAATTCTTAATATTCCTTGGTCTAACATGGATATTACTTGATTAATAGCATTGGTAGTAGTGCTATCAATATTTTTAAAATCAATACTGTTTTTATTTTCAAATGTATATTTGATTATTTTTTTTAAGTTTGGCATATGTAGTTATAATTTTATTTATGTTTAAGAAACAGTTAATCATTTAAAAATGTAACGTAAATAATTAATATTTGATAACTTCTGAAGTTTATATATTAATCGCAATTGTTCAATATCTTTGGTATTTTTTCTTCTTTTTGTATTGTTAGTATTTCACATCCTTTTTCATTTACTAAAACAGTATGTTCATATTGTGCAGATAAACTGTTGTCTTGCGTTTTTATTGTCCATCCATCATGCATACATTTTACTTGACTATCCCCTGCATTGACCATTGGTTCTATCGTAAATGTCATACCTGATTTTAATATTACTTTTTTGTTGTCATAATAATTATGATGTAATATTTGAGGATCTTCGTGAAAATTTCTTCCAATTCCATGTCCGCAGTATTCTTTTACTACAGAAAAACTATGTTTTTCTACATGTTTTTGTATTATTATACCAATTTGATTAAGTTGTACTCCTGGTTTTATGGCGTATAACGATAAATACAAGCTTTCCAAGGTTACTTTGCATAATAATTTTCCTAGTTGATTGGGTTTTCCTACAAAAAACATTTTAGATGCGTCTCCATAATATTGATTTTTAATAATTGCAACATCAATATTTATAATATCTCCATTATTTAATTTATCTTTGTGATTAGGAATTCCATGGCAAACAACGTTGTTAACAGAAATACAAATAGATTTTGGAAATCCATTATACCCTAAACAAGCTGGTTTAGCTTGTTGCTTATTTATTATATAATCATGACAAATGGAATCTAATTCTCCTGTAGAAATATTGGGTTCAATATATTGTTCAATCATTTCTAGTACTTCTGCTACAAGTTTTCCTACTACTCGCATCTTTTGTATTTCAATTTCATTTTTAATAGAAATAGTAGTCATAATTTTTTATATGTTTATTTTTTTATAAACATAATTATAAATGTTTTTTGATAAAATATATATCATTAGATAATTATATCTTTTAATATAAGTGTTCCTTGTTTAATAAAAAAATTTATTATTTTCATGTTCAGTACTATTTTAAGTATATTTATCTATATATGTTATTGTATGGATTGAATTATATTAAAAAACTTCTAATAAATAAGATATGACGTAGAGTACATTTTAAAATATTTTTGCAAGAAATCAGTATGCAATGGAATTTTTAATACGTCAGGTTATCTGGTTAATTTATTCACATTCGTTTTGGAGTATTTATGTCTGTTATATCGATAAAAGATATGTTAAAAGCAGGTGTACATTTTGGTCATCAGACTCGTTATTGGAATCCTAAAATGAAATCTTTTATTTTTGGATCAAAAAATAAAGTTCATATTATAAATTTAGAAACAACTTTATTAATGTTTAATATTGCTTTATCTGAATTAAAAAAGATTATATTAAAAAAAGGAAAAATATTATTTGTAGGTACAAAAAAAGCAGCAAGCGCGATAGTTAAAAGTTCTGCGATATCTTGTAAACAATTTTATGTCAATCGTCGTTGGTTAGGTGGAATGTTAACAAATTGGAAAACAGTACGTCAATCCATAAAGTTATTAAAAGATTTAGAACTACAATCTAAAAATGGGACTTTTAACAAATTGACAAAAAAAGAAGCGTTATTACGTATGCGCGAACTGTCGAAGTTAGAAAATAGTTTGGGCGGTATTAAAAATATGGGAAGTTTACCTGACGCATTGTTTGTAATAGACGCGGAGCATGAAAAAATAGCTATAAGAGAAGCAAATAATTTAGAAATTCCGGTATTTTCTATAGTAGATACTAATTCTAATCCTGATGGGATAGATTTTATTATTCCAGGTAACGATGATGCTATTAGAGCAATCAATTTATATCTTAGCATTGTTGTTAAAACTATATTAAAATGTTATTTTCGCGATCAATCGTATGATATAGCATCTAACAACTAAAATAATAAAATCTATATAAGGATGTTTAATGAAAAAAATTACTGCACTTTTAGTAAAAAAATTACGTATCCAAACTGGATCAGGAATACTTGATTGTAAAAAAGCGTTGATAGAAACACAAGGAGATATAGAAAAGTCTGTTGATTTTTTGAGAAAATTAGGTTGTGTAAAAGCGAAACAAAAACAGTCATTTTTTACCTCTTATGGTGTTATATTTATAGGTTCTAATAATAAATGTGCTGCTATGGTAGAATTAAATTGCGAAACTGATTTTGTTACAAAAGAAGATAGTTTTCTTTCTTTTGGAAGAAATATAATACATCGTGCTATTACTTTACGAACAAATGATGATTCATCATTACTGAAAACATTATTTGAAGAAGAAAGAGTACATTTAGTCTCAAAATTGAGTGAAAATATTGTTATTCGTCGCATAGTAATATTGCATGGAACCAATATTAATAGTTATTTACATCATCGTAGAATTGGTGTTTTAATAAAAACTACATCACAAAGTAATCAAGCATTAATGAAAAATATTGCTATGCATGTTGCTTCTAGTAAACCTGAATATCTACGACCTGATTTAATTCCTAGTGCTGTTATAGAACGAGAATACAAAATACAACTAGAGTTAGCTATGCAATCTAATAAGCCTGAATCAATTGTAGAAAAGATAGTAAAAGGACGAATGATTAAATTTTCTAATGAAAAATCATTGTTTGGTCAAAATTTTATTTTTGATCCACAAAAAACCGTGGGTGAAATTGTTATAGAAAATAATATTGATATTGTTTCTTTCGTTCGATTTGAAGTTGGAGAATTAATTTGTAAATAGGATTTTATTAACTATAAGGAGCATGTAATTTAAAATACATAATTAATCGTTTTTATAAACCGCCTAATGGCGGTTAATATACTTCTTTGTTAAAGTAATATAGATTTTGGCAAGCATTATATTCTTAAATTTAATTTAGTAATGAGTTATACATGAAAAAAAAAAATAATAAAGTATTTAAATTTAAACGTATATTAATAAAATTGAGTGGTGAATCTTTACAAGGTAGTAACAAATTTGGAGTAGATGTAGATGCATTAAATTGTATTATAAAAGAAATAAAAGATATTGCGAATTTAGGGATACAAGTAGGTATTGTTGTCGGTGGAGGAAATATATTTCGAGGAAAGAAATTAAAAAATTTTGGTATTAATAAAATTGTTTCTGATAATGTAGGTATGTTATCTACTATTATTAATGGATTGATATTGTGTGATTCCATGAAAAAAATGAATCTTAATGCGCATTTAATGTCTTCAATTCCAATTGGTTCAATATGCGAAATTTATCACTATGAAAAAGCTATAAATTGGTTGAAAAATAGATATGTAGTAATATTTTCTGGAGGTTTAGGAAATCCATGTTTTACTACAGATTCAGCAGCTTGTTTACGAGCAATAGAAATAAAAGCTGATATTATTTTAAAAGGCACTAAAGTTAACGGAGTATATTCTAGTGATCCAAAAAAAAATATTAATCCGGTATTATATAAAACAATAACCTATGATGAAGCATTAACTAAAGAATTGCAAGTTATGGATTTATCTGCTTTTATATTAGCTCGAGATCACAAATTGCCAATTTGTATTTTTAATATATATAATCCAGGGATTTTACGCCGGATTGTACAAGGTAAACGAGAAGGAACGTTGATTAAATTTTAGTAATTTAAACATTACAATATAGATTTTTAAAGATTATATATTTTATATATTAATTTCGTAGATAAATATTTTAAGGGGGCTATTATGGTTGAAAATATTAAAAAAATTACGATAACAAAAATGGATAATTGTATAACTTTATTTATAAATCATCTTAATACGCTATGCATAACTAGAGCATCTCCCTCTATTTTAAGTTCTATTTACATAAATTATTTTGGTAAAAAAGTACAATTGTGTAAAATTTCTAGTATATCTATAGAAAATTTTAATACTTTAAAAATTAATTTATTTGATATTTCTATTAAAAATGATGTAGAAAAAGCTATTAAAAATTCTGAATTAAACTTAAATCCTATTTCTATAGGAAGTGCTATAAAAATAGTACTTCCTATTTTGACAGAAGAAAGAAGAAAAAATTATATAAAATTAGCAAAAAGTGTTGCAGAACAAAGTCGAGTATGTGTTAGAAATATTCGTCGTAATGCTAATGATAAAATAAAGTGTATTTTAAAAGATAAGTTAATTAGTCATGATATAGAACGGAAATTGCAAAACGATATTCAAAACATAACTAATGATTTTATAAAGAAAATTAATCAAATATTGAAAAACAAAGAAAAAGATTTAATTAAAATATAATAAATTTCTTGTATATGCAAATCATATATTTACTATATTGAAATTTCTTAACGTTTATTAATTACTTAATTAAAAATATTTTTATTGAATTCATTTTATTTATATAGTATTGGAATGATATCATGAAAAAATTAGCTATTTTAGGTTCTACAGGATCAATTGGAGTCAATACTTTATTAATTGTTGAAAGAAATCCTCATTTATTTAAAGTTATTGCTTTGTCTGCACATAAAAATGTTAAGGTAATGACGCAGCAGTGCGAACTTTTTTCTCCTGAATGGGCTTCTTTAAAAAATATAAAAGCAGCTAAGGAATTAAAAATACAACTTAAAATTAGAAATATTAAAACTCAAGTACTTTCAGGCAGTAGCGCGGCTTGTAAATTTGCTAGTTTAGAATCGGTAGATTATGTTGTGTCTGCTATTGTTGGTTCTGCAGGTTTAATGTCTACATTACATGCAGTTAAATCTAGAAAAACAGTATTATTAGCAAATAAAGAGTCTCTGGTAATAGGAAATAGTATTTTGATGAGAGAAGTAGTTAACAATAATGCAATATTATTACCTATTGATAGCGAGCACAGTGCTATATTTCAAAGTTTACCTATTGACGTGCAAAAAAGATTGGGATTAGTAAAACTTAGTGAATATGGCATTAAATCTATGATTTTAACAGGATCGGGTGGACCTTTTTTAAATTTTCCATTGCATAAACTAAACAATGTTACTCCTCGTCAAGCTTGTGCGCATCCTACTTGGCGTATGGGAAAAAAAATTTCAGTCGACTCTGCTACTATGATGAATAAAGGATTAGAATATATTGAGGCAAAATTGTTATTTCACGCTTTTGATATTAAAATAGAATTAGTTATTCATCCTCAATCAATTATTCATTCTATGGTGAGGTATTGCGATGGAAATATAATAGCTAATTTATCGATTAATGATATTAAATTGTCTATTTCATATGCTATGTTTTGGCCAGATCGTGTAGTTTCTGGTTTACCTCATTTAGATTTTTCTAAAGTTAAAACGTTATCTTTTTTAGAACCAGATTTTAAAAAATATCCGTGTTTAAAATTAGCGTTAAATGCATTTTTAAGTGGACATGCTTCTACTATCATATTGAATGCTGCAAATGAAGTTGCTGTTTCTGCATTTTTATGTTCAAAAATCAAATTCAACGATATTTATAAAATTATTGATTCTACATTAAATTTGTTATCTTTTTCTAATCCTAAAACTTTTAATGAAATATTAGAAATTGATAAAATAACTCGTATGAGAACACAAAAAATTCTTTCAAATTTTGTAGATAAAATATGACTGCTTGATTATTTTATTCATTTAAATAAGGTTATAGCAAGTTTTATGTCATTAAAACACTTTTTAACTATTAATAAAAATTATAAAAATATTTTACCACAACATGTAGCTATCATAATGGATGGTAATGGGAGATGGGCTAATAAAAAAGGAAGGCTACGAATTTTTGGTCATCAAGCAGGATTAAGAGCAGTTCGACGTGCTGTATCTTTTTCTCTTTTTTATAAATTAAAAGTTCTTACTTTATATGCATTTAGCAGTGAGAATTGGAAGAGACCTTTCTTAGAAATTATGGTATTAATGGAGCTATTTTTTAGTGGTTTGCATAACGAAATTAATAATTTAAATAAACAAAATATTCGTTTAAAGGTAATCGGCGATATTACAAAGTTTAACTCTGTCCTAAGAAAAAAAATTTGTGCTGTAGAAAAATTAACAATAAAAAATGATGGTTTGATATTGAATATTGCAGCTAATTATGGTGGTAAATGGGATATTGTTGAAGCAGTAAAAAAAGTCTTTTTTAGAATTCAAAAACGTTATTTGTTGATTGACGATATTACTGAATCTACTATTTCTAAATATTTATCTATTAGTAATTGTATTCCTATAGATTTGGTAATTCGTACAGGTGGTGAATATCGTTTAAGTAATTTCTTTATTTGGCAAATTGCGTATTCGGAATTATACTTTACTAATATATTTTGGCCTGATTTTAATAGAAATATTTTTGAAAAAGCTATATTTTCGTTTATAAATAGAAAGCGCCGTTTTGGTTCTTTAGATTAATTATTTTATGTAAGTTATTGTGATTACTGCGATATTAATTTGAATATAAAAGTATAATTTTTTATTATGCATGCAAAATTAAAATTTGAATATAATATTTATAAAAAAATATTGTTTAAAATCTTATAAGAATACTTTTTTTATTTATAATAGTAACATTATTATGTATTTTTTGTGATTTTTAAATGTGCAAACTGAAACTTAAAGATATTTTAATGTTATTACCTCATCGAAATCCTTTTATTTTTATTGATAAAATTATAAAATATAAAGAAAAAAAATATATTATTGCAAAAAAATACGTAAAATTAAACGATTTTTTTTTAAAAGGACATTTTCCAAATTTTCCTGTAGTTCCTGGAGTATTAGTTTTAGAGTCCATATTTCAAACAGCGTGTGTTTTGGCATATAAAAGTACTCCTCAATTATGTAAGAGGGAACTATTTTATCTTTCTAGTATTGATTGTACTAAATTTAAAAAAAAGATATTTCCAGGCGAAACAATGACAATTTATGTAGATATTATTACTATCCGTACTCATGCTATTCGCTTTCAAGGAAATGTATTTGTAAAAAATCGAGTTGTATGCAGTACAAAAATGTCTGTCATGAATGATACAAAATTAAAAAAAAATTTTATTTAAATGTTATATTGGAATGTTGAAATGGCAGATCCAAAATTTATTCATCTTCGAATTCATAGTGATTTTTCTATGATCGATGGATTATCCAAACCTAAATTATTAGTCAATCGAGTGGCAAAGTTTGGAATGCCTGCGATGGCTATCACAGATTTTAGTAATTTACATGGCGTTATTAAATTTTATCAAGCAGCATTATATAAAGGAATTAAACCAATTATTGGTGTTGATTTTAATATGTATGTTGATGAATTTTCATTAAATAAATTATCTAAAATTACTTTATTAGCTTCTACTAATACGGGATATAGAAACCTAATTCTATTACTTTCTCGAGCATATCATAGTGGATACGATAGTACTATTGGAATAATAATAAAAAAAACATGGTTAATTGAATATCGTAAAGGTATCATTTTATTGTCAGGTGGTTGTTATGGTGATGTCGGAATCAATATATTGCAAAATAATAAGTTAGCGTTGTATAAAAGTTTATTTTTTTACAATAAGTATTTTAAAAATTTTTATTATTTTGAAATTACACGTAATGGAAAATCTAATGAAGAAGAATATATTGATGAAATAAAATGTTTATCTGTAAAAGAAGGAATACCTTTGGTAGCTACTAATTCTGTTTGTTTTTTAAATGAAAGCGATTTTTCGGTTCATAAAATTCGTGTTTATATTAACCAAAGATATGTAATTAATAATAAAAAAGTTGAGCATGATTATACATCACAGCAATTTTTAAAAAATGAAGTTCAAATGTTAGAGATATTTTCAGATATTCCTGAATCACTTTCGAACAGTGTAGAAATTGCTAAGCGTTGTAATGTAATTTTAAAATTTGATAAACATTTTTTACCAAAATTTCCTATAAGATGTAATAGTATTAATGATTATTTAGTTATTAAAGCAAAAAAAGGATTATTGAAGCGTCTTATTCATTTATATCCGGATAAAAAAATCCGAGATGCTTGTTTAGATAAATATGTTTCTCGTTTATTGTCGGAACTAGACGTGATAAATAAAATGGGATTTCCTGGATATTTTTTAATAGTTATGGAATTTATTAATTGGTCAAAGAAAAATGCAATTCCAGTAGGCCCAGGAAGGGGATCTGGTGCTGGATCTTTAGTATCATACGCTTTGAACATTACTGAATTAGATCCTTTGCGCTTTGATTTGATATTTGAACGATTTCTTAATTTAGAACGTGTTTCAATGCCAGACTTAGATATTGATTTTTGCATGGATAATCGTGATAAAGTCATTGAACATGTTTCTCAAATATATGGACGAGAGTCAGTATCTCAAATTATTACTTTTGGAACTTTGACGGCTAGAGCAGTGATACGAGATGTAGGTCGAGTTCTTGGTTTCCCTTATGGATTCTTGAATCGTATTTCTAAATTAGTTCCATTAGATCCAGGAATAACCTTAAAAAAGGCTCTATCTAATCGATCAGAATTGTTAAAATTGTATCATTCTGATGAAGATGTAAAGGTATTGATTGATATTGCTAAGAAATTAGAAGGAACTACTCGAAATATTGGAAAACATGCTGGAGGATTAGTTATTTCACCTGGGAAGATTACTGACTTTTCTCCATTACATTATGATGAAAATGGTTGCAATCCTATTACTCAATTTGATAAATCAGACATTGAATTAATAGGATTAGTTAAATTTGATTTTCTTGGATTAAAAACGTTAACTATAATAAATAATACAGTAAAAGTAATTAACTATAATTTGTTGATGCGCAAAAAAAATCCAATTGATATTAATTTTATTCCTTTAAATGATAAAAATTGTTTTTATTTTTTACAATCATGCTGCACTATAGGTATTTTTCAATTAGAATCTTATGGAATGAAAGATTTAATTGTCCGTTTGAAACCAGATTGTTTTGACGATTTAGTTGCTTTAATAGCTTTGTTCCGACCAGGACCTTTACAATCAGGAATGGTAGATAATTTTATAAATCGGAAACATGGTAATGAAAAAATTTTTTATCCTGACAAAAAATGGCAACATATATTATTAAAACCCATTTTAACATCAACTTATGGAGTTATATTATATCAAGAACAAGTAATGAAAATTGCGCAGGTATTAGCAAATTATACTTTGGGTAGTGCAGACATTTTACGCCGCGCTATGGAGAAAAAAGATCCTGTTGAGATGAGATATCAAAGAACTATGTTTAAAGAAGGAGCAAAAAAGAATGGAATTAATTCTAAATTGGCAATGAGTATTTTCAATTTATTAGAAAATTTTGCTGGATATGCATTTAATAAATCACATTCTGTTGCTTATTCTTTAATATCATATCAAACTCTATGGTTAAAGTTGTATTATCCAGCTGAATTTATGTCATCTGCTATGAATGCTGATATAGATAATACTGATAAGTTAGTGACATTAATTTATGAATGTAGAAGAATTAAACTAAATATTATTGCTCCTAGTGTTAATAACAGTGATTATTATTTTAGAGTTGATCAATTTGGTAATATTATATATGGGTTAGGCGCAATAAAAGGAATTGGAAAAAATGTTGTTACTGCTATTGTTAAAGCTAGAAAGCGTTATGGTATTTTTTCTGAATTATTTGATTTATGTGTGTATGTTGATTCGTCAAAATTAACAAAAAGAGTGATTGAGAAATTAATTAAATCAGGAAGTTGTGATTGTTTTAAGATAGCAAGATCTATATTAATAAATAATTGCAATAATATTATTCGATCAGCGCATCAATATGTACAATCGAAAAAATCAAAAAAGATAGAATTATTTGGATCTTTACTAGAGGACTTAAAACAAACATATAATGACTCTTCTTTAACTAATATTAATGTTAACAAACGATTAATTCTTGATTGGGAAAGAGATTGTTTAGGATTTTATTTAACTAAACATCCTGTAGATCAATGTTTAGATATATTAAATAAGTATCCGAAATGTATTCGTGTAAAAAATGTAAGTTATTTGAATAATGGCACAGATGTTATAATTTTGGGTATGATTACTGAATTAAAACTCACAATAACAAAAAAAAATAAAAAAATGATGGTTTTCTTTTTAGAAGATTATTTTTCTCGACTTGATGTCATAGTATTTAATGCCATTTTAGATAGGTATAAACTTAATTTAAATAATGATTCGGTAGTGATTGTTTTTGGTTGTGTTAAAGTTAACTCAGTGAATAAGAAATGCGTAATATTAGCAAATCGAATTTTAAGTTTAAGTAGCATAATAGTATAACAAGTTATTTTTTTTTTATTTATGTTATTTTTAAAACGGTAAATGTTAATTGTAAATGTTTTGGTATATGTATATGTTTTAGTTTATGAAATTGGATTATGTTGTTTATTTAATTTTTTCGAATGCAAATGATAATTTTATTGTATTGAGAGTAGTTAAGTAAAACAACTATTAGTGGAATATTTTTTAAGAAAATATTTAAATGAAGTATGTGATTATGTTAAAGTTTTTTAAAAAAAGTTATTGTTTATTTTATGGTTAAATTTTTTATTAAAAAAATAAAATAATTTAACCATGTTATGTTATGATTTTTTTATTGTTTTTATCATGAATTGAATTATTTCATTTTTAGAAATAATTTTTTTTGTACCATTATATCTATTATGGTATTCTACTTTATTATTTTTTATTAAATTTTCACTAATTACGATACTATAAGGTATACCGATAAGTTCCATTTCAGAAAACATGGTTCCAGGATGTTCATTTCTATCGTCTAACATAGTTGTAATTTTATGATTTTTTAAAATTTGATAAATAATTTGTGATTCATTTTGTATTATTTTAGATTTATAAAAATTGATAGGTATAATAGCTATTTGAAATGGGGCAATAGAAATAGGCCAAATAATACCTTTCTTATCGTTGTTTTGTTCAATTATAGCTGCTATAGTCCGTGTAATGCCAATTCCATAACATCCCATCTTTAAAAATTTTTTATATCCAGTATGATCTTGAACTTGAGCTCCTATTGCCTGAGAATATTTATCTCCTAATTGAAAAATGTGACCTATTTCAATACTTTTTTTAATTTTTAATGTTCCTATACCATCAGGACTAGTGTCTCCTTCTACAGCGTTTCTAATATCGAAGCTTTTTGGAATAGAAAGATGTTGATTCCAATTAACATTATTAAAATATTTTCCTGTAGTATTTGATCCAATGGTAAAATTTTTAAGAGAAATTACTGAAAAATCAGCTATGATAGGTAAATTTAAACCAATTGGTCCTAGAAATTTTAGTGTAGTTCCAGTTATATTTGATATTTCTTTTTGAGAAGCAAAAACTACAGGATTAGATATGAAATCTATATTAGAAATTTTTTTTACATTAATGTCATGATCTCCTCTAATTAATATTGCTATAAAGTTATGTTCTTGGTTTTTTTTTAGTTTTACTAAAATTGTTTTAATGGTATTTTCTTTTAGTGAATAACATTTTTTTGAGTGATACAGAAGAGTTGATGGAATATTTATTTGTTTTAAAATTTTTAATGATTGACATTTATTAGCGCTTGTTTTGTAAGTAGCTACTTGTATGTTAGCTGCATAATTTGATTTAGTTGATAATACAATGCTATCTTCTCCATTCTTACTTAATGCTTGAAATTCATGCGATTGGTTTCCTCCCATAGAGTTCGAATCAGCTTCTACAATATGAAATTTCAATTTCATATTTGAAAATATGTTTTTATAAGCGTTATACATTGAATTATAAGTATTATTTAATGATAATGAATTTATGTGAAAAGAATATGCGTCTTTCATAATAAATTCTCGAGATCTTATCACTCCACAACGAGGTCGAATTTCATCTCGAAATTTTGTTTGAATTTGATATAGTAGTAGTGGTAGTTGTTTATATGATTGTAATTCGTTTTTAATTAGATTGGTGATTATTTCTTCATGAGTAGGTCCTAGTATAAATTTATTATTTTTACGATCTAAGATTTCAAATAGTTCTTTTCCATAAATTTTCTTACGGTTACTTAGATTCCATAAAAATTCAGATTGTAATATTGGCATTTTAATTTCTAATGCATGTATTTTTTGCATTTCAGTTCTTATTATTTTATATGTGTTTTTTAGTATTCGTAATCCTGTAGGTAGCCAAGTATATATACCTGAAGAATTTTGCCGAATCATTCCAGATCGTAACATGAGTTTATGACTAATACTATCTGTATGTTTAGGATTTTCTTTTAGTGTTAAAAATAGATATTTTTTAGCGCGCATTTATTTTAATTCTCAAATAAAATAATATTTATAATATATTTTAAACGTTATTTAAAATTTATGTTGATTTCGAATGCTTAATTTTTTATTTTTTTGATATTGTTATGTTTAAAAACTTTTTATTTGTATATTTATAATTTCATTATGTAAAATAATTGAAAATAGTTTTTATATTTATGTAAGTATATATTATATATAAAATAAATTATTGAATAACACGAGGTAGTTATTGTGGGTGGTGATAATAATGAAGAAAAAACTGAACAGCCAACGAGTCATAAGTTAAAAGAAGCGAAAAAACAAGGTAATAAAAGACATTTTCGTGAATTAAATTCATTATTAATTTTGGTTAGTGCTTTAATGATATTTTGGTTCAAAAAAAAGGATATAGTAATTTCGTTCGAAAAAATAATGCGTTATAGTTTAGTTTTTGATCATGATTCTCTTAGACAAAAGTATATTTTTAATGTTGATTCCTTTTTTCATTTGTTTGAAATAATTTTTTTTCCTATGTTTTTGACTACGTTGTTATCAATAATTTGTAGTAATTTTAATTTTCATATACAGTTTTTGAGAGTCAATTTTAGTAAATTAAATCCTTTAGCAGGTTTTAAAAAACTGTTTTCAAGTCAAATTATTTTAGAATTATTTAAAACAATATTAAAGGTATTTTTAGTTGGTTATGTTGTTTATTTTCATATTTCTTATTTTTTTTTACAATCGTTAAATTTTATAAATAAGAATGTTTTTTTTGTTTTGCAAGATAGTTTTTTTACAATTTTTTTGTGTATTTTAATTATTTTAGTTACTATAATTCCCATTGTTGTGTTTGATGTATTTTGGGAAAGATATAATCATTATAAGCAACTTAGAATGACTCGGCAAGAGGTAAGAGATGAATTTACAAGAACAGAGGGAAATCCTCATATTAAATCTCATATCCGTAGAATGATGCGAGAAATAGCACGTCGTCGTATGTTGTCGAATGTTTCGAAATCTGATGTAATTATTATCAATCCTGTGCATTATGCTATTGCGTTGCAATATAATGAGAAAAGTATGAAAGCACCGAAAATATTAGCAAAAGGATCTGGTGAACTCGCTCTAAAAATTCAAAAAATAGGAAATAAACATTCTATTCCTGTTCTTTTTTCATCTTCACTTGCCCGTGTATTATATCATTATACTGACATTGGACAGTACATACCTAATAAATTGTATACAGCTGTTGCAGAAGTATTGGCATGGGTGTGGAAAATTAGAAGTTGGAGAAAAGAAGGAGGAATTTTTCCTAAACAACCTAATAACTTTTTTATTCCTTTAGAATTACGTACTTTAGGAGAGGATAAAAATTAATGATTCGTGCTTTTTCATTATCAAACATCTTAAAACAACTAAAATCAATTCAATGGCAAGTATTATCTGGTCCTGTATTAATTTTAATTATTTTGTCAATGATGGTGTTACCCTTAGCTCCATTCGTTTTAGATTTATTTTTTACTTTTAATATAGCTTTGTCAATTGTAATATTATTAGTTGCTATGTTTACAGTTCATACATTAGAATTTACTGCTTTTCCTATAATTTTATTGTTTTCTACATTATTGCGTTTAGCTTTAAACATTGCGTCTACAAGAATTATTTTATTGAATGGACATATAGGATCTTATTCTGCTGGAAATGTAATACACGCATTTGGTCAGTTTTTAGTTGGTGGAAATTTTGCAATAGGTATTGTGGTATTTATTATTTTAGTAATCATAAATTTTATGGTTATTACAAAAGGAGCTGGAAGAATTGCGGAAGTAGGTGCGAGATTTATATTAGATGGAATGCCTGGAAAACAAATGGCAATTGATGCTGATTTGAATGCAGGTTTAATAGGAGAAGAGCAAGCTAAAAATCGTAGATTAGAAATTACGCAAGAAGCTGACTTTTACGGTTCAATGGATGGAGCAAGTAAATTTGTTAGAGGTGATGCTATAGCAGGAATATTAATTATGGGAATTAATGTTATTGGTGGATTAATTATTGGTATACTACAGCATGGTATGCCATTTGCAAAAGCAGCAGAAGTATATACTATGTTAACGATAGGAGATGGATTAGTAGCTCAAATTCCTGCGTTAGTAATTTCTACAGCTTCTGGTGTCATTGTCACTCGTGTTAGTACAGATCAAAATGTTAGTGAACAAATGATTAGTCAACTGTTTTATAATCCTAAGGTAGCATTACTTAGTGGAATTGTTTTAGGAGTTCTTGGATTAGTTCCTGGTATGCCGAACATAATTTTTTTACTATTTACTAGTTTATTATTCATGTTGTCTTGGTTGTTATATAAAAACCCTTCAAAGTTTGAACAATTATCATTAAAAAAGAGTAAGGAAAATGTTTTTGATTATGCTAAAGATGCTACTTGGAATGATGTAAAATTAGAAGATTCTATAAGAATTGAGTTAGGTAGTCATCTTGTATCAATGATAACCAGCAAAACAGAAGATAATTTATTGAATAAGATTCGACGCATACGAAAAAAATGTGCTAAAGAAATCGGATTTCTACCCCCATTCATTCATATTAGAAATAATATTTATTTACCTCAAAACACTTACCGTATATTGATTAAGGGTATTGAAGCAGGAAAAGGAATAATCAAATATGGTTATTTTTTAGCCATTGATTCAAAAAATGTGTTAGAGGCATTACCAGTAGAAGAAACTACTGATCCTACTTTTAATTTTCGCGCGTTTTGGATTGATCGATCTTTACTTAATCAAGCAAAATACAAGGGTTATAATGTTGTTCAAGACAGTACTGTAATTGCAACCCATCTTAATCAGATTATTTTAAATAATGCCAGCAAATTGTTTGGAAGACAAGAAGCTCAATACTTGTTAGATTATGTTGGCAAATATTTTCCAAAACTTGTTGAAGATTTAACTCCAAACGTAATTAGTTTAACAACATTTCATAAAGTTATTCAGAACTTATTGTTGGAAAGTGTTCCTATTAGTGATATGCAAACTATTTTAGAAACTTTAATAATTAATTCTACTTCTTATCAGAATGATGCATTGGCGCTAACTAGCTTAGTTCGTATTGCTTTACAAAAATTGATTGTTCAAAAAGTATTTAAAAATAATGAACTGAAAGTGATAGGTTTAGGTGTCAAGTTGGAACAAATATTATTACAAACTTTTCAAGATGAAAGTAATAGTAGTGGTGTCTTGGAACCTGGGTTATATAACTTTTTTTTGAAAGAGCTAAAAAAAGTAATTGACAATCAGGCATCGCTGAGTGATTCTATGGTGCTTTTAGTTCATCATAAATTACGTATATATTTATCAAAAATATTATTAAAAATATTTCCAAATTTGGTGATTTTGTCTAATTTAGAATTAGAAGAAAATGATAAAAAAATACATATTACTAATATTGTAGGATCTTAATTAAGTTTATTTTCCTTTATTTCATTTTTTATATTTATAATAATACTGGCATATTTATAATTGAATTTGTTTTTTAGTGGTACATATTTAGGTTTATGTATCACTCTGTTTGTATATATAATAATGTAATATATTATTAATTTTAATAATATTAATACATATTAAAATATCACAATTATATATTAAATAGTTAAATTTTTTCTTTATTTACATATAGTTTGTTGTGGAAATACCAATAATATTTAAACTTTTTTTTATTGTTTTTGCAGTTAAAGACGATAAAATTAGTCTACTATTACGAATTTCGATGTTTTTAGAAAATAGGATAGAACATGTTTCATAAAAACTTGAAAATATTGTAGATAGTTCATATACGTAATTACACAGTATATGTGGCATGCCTTTATTAGATGTTTCTAAGATGATCTCTTCAAATTGCAGTAATTTTAATCCTAGCTGTTTTTCGCATTGTTCTTTTAATTGAATTTTTCCTTTTATGCGAAACATTGAAATATTTAATTTTTTAAATATTGATAATATTCGAGTATATGCATATTGTATGTAAGGAGCTGTATTACCATTTAACGACAAAACATTATCCCAATTAAAAATGTAATTAGTAGATCTATTTTTAGACAAATCGAAATATTTTACTGCTCCAATACCTATTTTTTTAGCCAAAAAATATAATTTATTAGTGGAAAGTTTAGGGTTTTTTTGTTTTGTAATAATTTTAGCTCTTTTTATTGACTCGTTTAATAAGTCAGACAATTTTATATTATCTCCAGATCGAGTTTTAAAAGGACGTTTGTTTTTAGATAATATCATGCCAAACATATGATGTTCTACTATTGGATGATTTGGAATATATCCAGCTAATTTTCCTATTTCTATTATTTGTAGTAAATATTGATGTTGACGAACATCGGTATAATATAATATTTTATCAGCATGAAGAATTTCGCAACGATATTTCAAACATGCTAAATCAACAGTAGCATAAAGAAATGCTCCGTCTTTTTTTTGGACAACAACACCAAGCGGTTCTCCATTTCTATTCTTAAAATTGTTTAATAATACTATTGTTGCGCCGTGACATTTTATTGCGATCTTTTTTTTTCTGAGATCATTTACGATTTCAGGTAGCATATTTCTATAAAAACTTTCTCCTACAATATGTTTTTTAGTTAAAGTTACGTTCAATTTTTTATAAATTTTTTCATTATTTTTAATAGTAGCTTCAACAATTTTTTTCCAGATATTTATATAAAATTGATCTTCAGATTGTAATTTTAAAGTATATTCTTTCACTTTTTTTGAAAACATCTTATCGTTTTCATATTTTATTTTTGATTTTTGATAAATCTTATTAAAATTTATATTTTTTATGGTTATTGTTTTTTTTTGTTCTTTTAAGTAAGCTAGTATCATTCCAAATTGTGTTCCCCAATCTCCGATATGACTTGTTCTTATAACATTATATCCGAGAAATTCCATTATTCTAGCTGTAGCATCTCCTATTATTGTTGAACGTAAGTGCCCTACATGCATTTCTTTAGCTATGTTGGGAGATGAATAGTCTATAACAATGTTTTTAGATTTTACGCGTTTAATACCTAATCGTGTCGATTTCATTTTTTTTTCTAACATCTCAATTATCCATTTGTTATTCAAAAAGATATTAATAAATCCAGGTTTAGAAACGTAAATTTTGTGATATATTTTATGAATATTGATGTTACAAGCTATTTTTTTTGCAAGATTATAAGAATTTATGTTTAACGTTGCAGCTATTTTAATTATTCCATTTATTTGATAATCCCATGGTTTTTTTTGATGAGTACTATTAATTAAAAGATTATTAGTGTTGTTTATTTTGTTTTCTATTAAAGCTTGAATCACGTGTTGTTCTAATATTAATTTTATATTCATGTTGGTTTTATTTTATTTTTTTTTGTAATATTTGAATTTTTTAGAATAAGTTATTTTTTTCTGTAAAGTTATGTATATTTTAATATTTAGAAAAAATAGATGTAACAATAAGTAATTAAATAATATTATTTGCACTATATCAATTTTTTATTTCTTTTTCGAGGTTATTAATAGTAATTATATAAATTATATACGCAAAATATTTAAATTTGTATGTAAAGTTGTTGACAAGATATATAAAAAATGTAATTATATAAAAAGTTAAAAAGTTAAAAGTAATGCTCTTTAAAAAAATATTAGAAAATTTGTGTGGACACACCAAAACTTAAGATTAAAATTATTTTAATGTTTTTATTTATTAAAAAATAATTTTTTTATTTTTTATAAAAGAATTTTTAAATTGAAGAGTTTGATCATGGCTCAGATTGAACGCTGGCGGCAAGCCTAACACATGCAAGTCGAGCGGCATCGAAAGAAGATTTTTTCTTGTCGGCAAGCGGCAAACGGGTGAGTAATATCTGGGGATCTACCTAAAAGAGGGGGATAACCATTGGAAACGATGGCTAATACCGCATAATGTTGGAAAACCAAAGTAGGGGACCAAATTTTTTTTTGGCCTTATGCTTTTAGATGAACCCAGACGAGATTAGCTTGATGGTGAGGTAATGGCTTACCAATGCTACGATCTCTAGCTGGTCTGAGAGGACAACCAGCCACACTGGAACTGAGATACGGTCCAGACTCCTACGGGAGGCAGCAGTGGGGAATATTGCACAATGGGCGAAAGCCTGATGCAGCTATGCCGCGTGTATGAAGAAGGCCTTAGGGTTGTAAAGTACTTTCAGCGGGGAAGAAAAAAAGCATATCTAATAAATAAGCTTTTCTGACGTTACCCGAATAAGAAGCACCGGCTAACTCCGTGCCAGCAGCCGCGGTAATACGGGGGGTGCAAGCGTTAATCAGAATTACTGGGCGTAAAGAGCACGTAGGTGGTTTTTTAAGTCAGATGTGAAATCCCTAAGCTTAACTTAGGAACTGCATTTGAAACTGATAGACTAGAGTATCGTAAAGGGAGGTAGAATTCTAGGTGTAGCGGTGAAATGCGTAGATATCTAGAGGAATACCTGTGGCGAAAGCGACCTCCTAGATGAATACTGACGCTGAGGTGCGAAAGCGTGGGGAGCAAACAGGATTAGATACCCTGGTAGTCCATGCCGTAAACGATGTCGACTTGGAGGTTGTTTCCTAGAAGAAGTGGCTTCCGAAGCTAACGCGTTAAGTCGACCGCCTGGGGAGTACGGCCGCAAGGTTAAAACTCAAATGAATTGACGGGGGCCCGCACAAGCGGTGGAGCATGTGGTTTAATTCGATGCAACGCGAAAAACCTTACCTGGTCTTGACATCCATAGAATTTTTTAGAGATAAAAAAGTGCCTTTGGGAACTATGAGACAGGTGCTGCATGGCTGTCGTCAGCTCGTGTTGTGAAATGTTGGGTTAAGTCCCGCAACGAGCGCAACCCCTATCCTTTGTTGCCAGCGGTTTGGCCGGGAACTCAAAGGAGACTGCCGGTTATAAACCGGAGGAAGGTGGGGATGACGTCAAGTCATCATGGCCCTTACGACCAGGGCTACACACGTGCTACAATGGCATATACAAAGAGATGCAACTCTGTAAAGATAAGCCAACCTCATAAAGTATGTCGTAGTTCGGACTGGAGTCTGCAACTCGACTCCACGAAGTCGGAATCGCTAGTAATCGTGGATCAGAATGCCACGGTGAATACGTTCCCGGGCCTTGTACACACCGCCCGTCACACCATGGAAGTGGGTTGCAAAAGAAGCAGGTAGCTTAACCAGATTTATTGGATGGCGCTTACCACTTTGTGATTCATGACTGGGGTGAAGTCGTAACAAGGTAACCGTAGGGGAACCTGCGGTTGGATCACCTCCTTATAAATGATTCTTAGTTTTTTAGGTTGTGTCCACACAAATTTTCTGATCAGTTTTTTATAAAAACAGGCTTGTAGCTCAGCTGGTTAGAGCACACCCCTGATAAGGGTGAGGTCGGTGGTTCAATTCCACTCAGGCCTACCATATATCAAATAAGTTAGTTAATATTTTTAAATATGGGGCTGTAGCTCAGATGGGAGAGCGCCTGCTTTGCACGCAGGAGGTCAGCGGTTCGATCCCGCTTAGCTCCAATTCTATTTTTTGTATTCTTCCTTCATTTTTCTTAATTTCTGCAAGATGTTTAATTGAAACATCAAATCTTTATGAATTTTTGTAGACTTTTTAATTGCCATTTTATCTAAATTTAAAAATGGATTTATTTTCTTTTCTGTACTTAATTTGCTAGGAAGTGAGCAAAGTTTGTTTGAATGCATGATCTTAATTTTTTTGTAAAAGTCTGATACTTCATTATTATTTAAAAAAATAGAGTTAGTAAATTTTAAATTTTCAAACGTATACTCATGAGCGCAGTAAATTAAAGTGTTATCAGGAAGTTTCATAATTTTTTTAAGTGAATTATACATTTTTAGTGTCAACCCTGTTTGTATTTTTCCACATCCTCCAGAAAATAATGTATCACCACAAAATAAATATGGTTTTGTATAATAAGAGATATGTCCAGAAGTATGGCCAGGAGTAAATAAAATTTTAAATTTATAGTTTAAAATATTAATACAATCGTTATCTTTACATACTTTATTTACACTAAATTTTTTTGCTTCGTTTGGACCATAAATTAATAAATTAGGATAAATTTCTAATAATTTCTCAATTCCTCCAGTGTGATCACGATGATGATGCGTAACTAAAATAGCTATAGGATGTACATTAAGTTTTTTAATTGTATTAATGACTGGTATATAATCACCTGGATCAATAATGATACATAAATTATTATGATTTATTATTATCCAAACATAGTTATCTTTTAATATAGGAATGTATTTGATTTTCATGTATATTCTATTACGTTATTTTGTTAAAAGTTTTTTTTGTTAAGTTGTTTTTTTAAAAAATTATTTAATTGTATTTCATATTTAATAATGTATAACTCTGATAAAATTAAGATATATATCCAGTATCTTCCAAAGTTGGGTTTTTTGCATAATGTTGTGCTAAATCATTACATTTTTCATTTTCTATGTGTCCCGAATGACCTTTGATCCAATGCCAACTCATATGATGTAAATTTGATATGATGTTTAAGCGAGACCATAAATCGATGTTTTTGACTGGCTTATTTTTTGTGGTTTTCCAATTATTACGTTTCCAGTTTTTTATCCATAATAAAATTCCTTTTTTCACATATTGACTGTCAACAGTAATTTCTATATTACATGGTTTTTGAATTTTTTCTAATGCTATTATTACTCCCATGAGTTCCATTCGATTGTTTGTAGTAAAATAAAAACCTGCACTAATAATTTTTTTATGATTTTTACATTTAATTATTGAACTACAACCTCCAGGACCTGGATTACCTAAACAAGATCCATCTGAAAATATTTTAACAAATTTTGTCATAATTACAATTTCCTTTAAAATATGATGTTTAAAATATATGAAAAATAATAAAAGAAAAGTTGTTTTAGATATTGAAACAACTGGTATGAATTTTTCTGGATGTTTTTATAAAACTCATAGAATCATTGAACTTGGAGCAATAGAAATTATTAACAATTGTATAACAGGAAGTTATTTTCATTCATATATTTGTCCTGATAGATTAGTAGATGATAGTGCTTTTAAAATTCATGGTATTTCTAATAACTTTTTATTAGATAAACCAAAATTTTTTGAAATAGTTAAAGAGTTTTTAAAATATCTTGACTGTTCTGATTTAATTATTCATAACGCTAAGTTTGACGTTAGCTTCATCAATTATGAATTAAGCATGCTTAGTTTAAAAATAAAAAATATTGAAAAACATTGTAATATTATTGATACATTAGTAATGGCGCGTAGGATTTTTCCTGGAAAAAAAAATACTTTAGATGCTTTATGTTCTCGATATAAAATTAACATTAAAAAAAAACGCATCCATAGCGCTATTTATGATGCTAAATTATTATCTAAAGTATATATATTTATGAATAATCGTCAAGAATCATTACCTTTTTTAAATCATGATGTTTCGTATTATCGTGATACGCATAAGTTTATTCCTTCAAAACGTATCTCATCAAAAATATTGTTAGCAACACACCAAGAAAATGTTGTTCATAAAAATTTTTTGGAGTATATCATTCAAAATTCAGGAAAATGCATATGGACAGATAAGTAAAATGTACATGAAACAGTGTTGACAGATATAGTATTAAATTATATAATTTAAAAATAGAATTTTAGTAGTATGGTGCGGTAGTTCAGTTGGTTAGAATACCGGCCTGTCACGCTGGGGGTCACGGGTTCGAGTCCCGTCCGCACCGTTTTAAAATTTTTTAAATTAAATTTTGTTTTTTATTATGAATATAATTTAAATAATAAAATTTTAAAGAAATGAAAGAATTTAATGATTTCAGATAAAAAAATAAAAATAATATTTTTAGAGTAATATATAATATTTTTATTAATATTAAAACAAACTCAAATTAATAAATGTACATATAATCTATAGCAATAGATATTGTAATATGTTATATATTTTAATTTTTTTTATTTTTAAAACACGGTAGTTTAAAATTTACAAAAATATATTTAGCATAAATTTTGTAACTTTTTCTAATACAATTTAGATAATTTTTAAAATTACGCTGTTTTAGGTTTTTTATGAGTAAGAAATACATTGTTACTTGGGATATGTTACAAATTTATGCTAGAAAATTAGCTTACAAATTACTTCCAGCAACACAATGGGAAGGTATTATTGCAGTAAGTAGAGGGGGATTAATACCATCAGCATTATTAGCAAGAGAACTAAATATTAGATTTATAGATACTATTTGTATATCTAGTTACGATCATAATCGTTTGCGAGATTTAAAAATTCTAAAGCATACTTCTATAAAAAATATAAATGAATCTAAAATTATTATAGTTGATGATTTAGTAGACACTGGAGGAACAGGTCAGATAATTCGTTATATGTATTCTAAAGCAACATTTGTTTCAATTTTTGCAAAGCCTATGGGCAAATTATTAGTAGATAAATATATTATAGACATACCACAAAAAGTATGGGTTGAACAACCATGGGATATGGGGATTTCTTATCAATCTCCATTAGTAAAAGATTTTTAAAATATTGTATTTTTTTAGGTATTTTTAATCATGGACATAAAAAAAGAAATATTAGATAGACATGATACTAGTGATTTTGATGTACAAAATGATAAATTAAAATCCAACGTAAATGTTGACATAGAAAAAATGAATATATTGAATAAACAAATTTCAGATCTTGAGTTAAATTTGTTAGATCAAGAATTATTTTCAAAAAACAAGTTAAAATCGTACTGTGATAGGGTAAAAAAAGAGATTGATAATACTTACAAATTCGCGTTACAAGATTTTTTTAATGCATTACTTCCTACTATCGATAATATAGAGCGCGCTTTAGATTTATTTGAAAAAAAAGATGACATTATAAAACCTATATTTGATGAATTAAGTGTGGCCTTGAAATCTTTAATGAAATTGTTAATAAAATTTGGTGTAACGCAAATAGATGAAACATGTGTTCCATTTAATCCTGATATACATCAAGCTATGATTGTACAATCATCTAAAACAATAAAAGAAAATTATGTTATTTCTGTTATGCAAAAAGGTTATTTACTAAATGGTAGATTATTACGTCCAGCTATGGTAACAGTTTCTAAACCATAGACTCAAAATCTGAAGCATATAATAATATCGTTTTCTTGCAGGCAATATACAATATTTAATATTGTGCTCTGCAAGAATGTACTCAAATATCTTCCTTCTATTTCTTTGATAATATTTTTTTTCTTCTTAGTTCTTTTGGATCTATTAATAATGGTCTATAAATTTCAATTCTATCTCCGTTTTTTACTAAATCGTTTAAGTTAACTATATTTCCATAAATTCCTACATTGTTGTTTGTTATATCCATATTTTTTTTATTAATAATATTAGAAGTTAATATAGCTTCTTTTATAGAAATTTTGTATTTTAATTTCATTTCTTTAATAAATTGTTTATTCTGTAAAGCATATACAATCGTTATTCTAATTAGTTTCATTTTATATCGCATTAATTTTTATTGTTTTAAAAGTACAATTTATATTATTATTAATATATATGAACGTAAAATATTTTAGTTTAAAATTGATGATTTAGAATATACAATTTATATTGGATTTGGGATTAAAAATTATGATAAAAAAAAATACAATTAAAAATCCAATGACTAGTATTGTTGTTAATAGAAAAGCTAAACATAAATATTTTATTAAAGAAACGTTAGAAGCTGGATTAGTTTTATTGGGTTGGGAAGTAAAAGCGTTTAAATCAGGAAATATAAATATTAGTAATAGTTATATTTCTTTTTATTTGAATGAAGTTTATTTAATAGGATCACAATTTAATTTTCTTTATACTACTAATTTACATACTTTACATCACGTTAGTAGAAATCGAAAAATATTGCTACATAAAAATGAAATTATGTCTTTGCGTAGTAAAATATATAAAACTGGTTATACTGCTATAGCTTTATCACTTTTTTTAAAAAATAGTTGGTGTAAAATACAAATAGCTATTGTAAAAGGAAAAACAAAATACGATAAACGTGAAACAAAAAAAGAATCTCAATGGAAACTTGAAAAAAACCGCATTTTAAAAAATAAATTAATTTTTTAATGCCATAATTAACATGTTAATATAACAAGAATTGTTTTTGGATTAAAATATGTATAAATATGATGAGTATTTTATGAAGCATGCTTTAAAATTTGCTCGATTAGCAGAAATAGATAGAGAAGTCCCTGTTGGAGCAGTATTAGTACTAAATAATGTTATTATTGGACAAGGTTCTAATAGTTCTATTTCAACACATGATCCTACTGCTCATGCTGAAATTATAGCATTACGTTCTGGAGGAATGTTTCTAAAGAATTATCGTTTAATAAATACGACATTATACGTTACACTAGAACCTTGTTCTATGTGTTATGGAGCTATTATTCATAGTAGAATTTTTAGACTAGTGTTCGGAACAAGTTATAATAATAAAGATAATGGTGCTTATTTTAATCACAATCAATACGGAAAAATTAAAAACAGTAAAATAATAATTACGAAAAATATTTTAAACAAAGAATGTAAAAATATATTAAAATTTTTTTTTAAAAAAAAAGAAAAAAATAATTATAATTTAAATTCTATATTAAATTTATTTTTCAATAATAACAATAGTAGATACATGTGATTTTTCATCACTTAAACTAACATGAATTGAATTTATGTTTAAATTTTTTGCTATTTTTTTTGCTTTTTTTAATAATCTTAAACTTGGTTTTCCTAAATGATTGTGGTACAATTCAAAATTATTAAATTTTACACCATGTTTGATTCCTGTTCCTAATGCTTTGGAAGCTGCTTCTTTTACAGAAAATCTTTTTGCTAAAAATACTATAGGATTTTTACTTTTTTTGTATTCGTTTAATTCATAATTAGATAGTATTTGATATAAAAATTTTTCTTCTAATTTATGCATAATTTTTTTAATTCTAGTTATAGATAAAATATCTATACCTATTCCAATAATACTCATATAGTTTAATTTCCTTTATTAATTTAGATATTGTCTATGTAACTTATGTTATATTCAAACAATTATATATTGGTAAATTTATATCCTTATTTTTAATTAATTAAATATCAATTATATATATAAATTAGCAGAGTATTTTTTTGTATTTTTTACAAATAATGAAAGATATACTGAATTTTGTAAATATTTTTCTAGTTCTTGTCTAGCAATTGTTCCGCATAATTTTATTTTTTGTCCTTGATATCCAATGATGATTTTTTTATGTGAATTATTTTTTACGATTATTATACCTTTTATGATATAAACTCTTTTTTTTAAATTCACACTTTCAATAATAATTTTTATTGAATGAGAAAGTTCATTTCCTAAATAAAATATAAATTTCTCTCTAATAATTTCTGAAATTTGAAAATGTAAACTGTTATTTGTAATTTGATTAAATGGAAATCGTGGTGCAGACATAGGTAATATTTTTTGAACTATATTTGATAATAAATCAATATTATCTCCTGTTTTTCCTGAAATAGGAATAATTTCTTGAAACGAATATTTTTTTCTTAAAAATTCTATGTGTGGTAATAAAGAAATTTTGTGTAAAATTTTATCATTTTTGTTAATAACGGCTATTGTAGGAGTAATATTATTTTTTATTATTTGTAAAACTAACTCATCGTCTAATGTCCAATGAGTTTGATTTAAAACTAATAATATTAATTCTGAACTGTTACACAACTTTTTTATATGACTATATTGTTTTTTGTTTATAAATTCTTTATATTTACGAGATATGCCAGGTGTATCTGTATAAATAGCCTGAATACTTCTATCGTTTTGAATTCCAATTATGTTACTTTGAGTAGTGTGAGGTCGTTTAGAAACTATTGATACTTTTGATTTTACTAATTTATTAATTATTGTTGACTTTCCAACATTTGGTTTTCCAATGATTATAATTGTACCGCAATAATTTATTTTTTTCATTCTAATCCCAACTTTATTAAAGCATTTTGTGCAGCTTCTTGTTCTGCTTTTCTTCGACTAGAACCAATTCCAATTGATTTTTCATTTATTCCAGAAATTTCACAGAAAATAGTGAACAATTGATTATGTGCTTCTCCATATACTTTTTCTACTAAATATAAGGGTAATGGTAAATGTTTTGATTGTAGATATTCCTGTAATCTAGTTTTTGGATCTTTTTGAGTATCTCCAGGACTAATTTTTTCTAATCTTTTTTGATACCACTTTAAAATCAATTTTTCAACTGTTGTTAAATTACTGTCTAAAAATATACTTCCAATAAGCGCTTCTATAGTATTTGCTAATATCGATTCTCTTCTAAACCCCCCGCTTTTGAGCTCTCCCTGTCCTAATTGCAGATAGTAACCTAAATTAAATTCATGTGCTATCTTCGCTAAAGTATGCCCTCTAACTAAAGTTGCTCGCATTCGACTCATATCTCCTTCATTAACGTTCGGAAAGTAATGATAAAGAGCATTAGCTATAACGAAACTTAAAATAGAATCCCCTAAGAATTCAAGCCTTTCATTATGTTTACTATTTGCACTTCTGTGTGTTAATGCTTGAATTAACAAATGTTTTTTGACAAAAGTATATCCTAGAGTTTTTTGTAATTTTCGAACTACATTATGATTCATATTGTTGCCAATTATACTGATGTAGTAATTTAGAATACTATTTAACGATTTTATATATATTTTATCACAAGAAATATCAGTGTTTCGTAAATTATTTTAATATATACTTCCAATACGATTTATTCTCACTTTTGTTAGCCAACTATTTTCTTTTCTTTCTGAACTCATCCATATAAGAGTAGCTTTTCCTATTAAATTTTTGTCTGGAACGAATCCCCAATAGCGACTATCTAAACTGTTGTCTCTATTATCACCCATTACAAAGTACATGTTTTTTGGAACTGTCCAAATTCCTTCTTTTTGATTAAATTGTTTGAAATACATAATTTTTTGATCTATCATTTCTTTTGAAAATAATATTTGATATTTTAAGTCTTTTATAGTTTCTGTACATGTATTTAAATGAAAAATATTGTTATGAAATTTTTGGATATAATTACTTGGTTTTAAATTAATATGAGAAATTAGGATTTTGTTTTGGTTATTTTTTAAATTAATGTTACTATATTTTATAATTAGATTTTTTGTTAATGAATTATAAATAATTGTATCGCCAGGTAATCCAATTACTCTTTTAATATAGTTTAAGTGTATATTTTTAGGATATTTAAAAACTGCTATATCTCCATGCTTAGGAGTATTCGTATCAATTAATGTAGTATTAGTAATTGGATTTCTAATCCCATATGCAAATTTTTGCACTAATATAAAATCTCCTACTAACAATGTAGGCATCATTGATCCAGATGAAATTTGAAATGGTTCATATAAAAAAGATCGAATTAAAAATGCTATGAGGAATATAGGAAAAAAAGATGCTAAAAATTGAATTCCATTCTTAATCAGCTTAACAATTGTAAAATTACAATCAATACTAGTAGCTACTATATTTTTTTTTTAAAATTGTTTTTATTTTTTTTGATATCCAAAAAATTCCAGTAATCAATGTAGACACTAATAGAAACATAATTAGATCATCATTACTCATAATAATTTCCTTTTATTTACTATATTTTAAGTTCATTTTGTTATTTAAAATAGATAAAAATACTTCTTGAGGTATATTGACATTTCCTATTTTTTTCATTTTTTTCTTTCCAGTTTTTTGTTTTTCTAATAGTTTGTTCTTTCTAGTTACATCTCCTCCATAACATTTTGCTAATACATTTTTTCTTAATTGTTTGACAGTAGAACGTGCAATAACTTTTGTACCTATCATAGCTTGAATAATAATATTAAATTGGTGTCGAGGAATTAATGATTTCATTTTTTCTATTATTATACGTCCTTGAATAGTAGATTGTTTTTTATGAATTATTAATGATAAAGAATCAATTTTTTTGTAATTAATTAATATATCTAATTTTTTCATATCAGAAGTCTGATACGATTCAAAATCGTATTCTAATGATGCATAACCACTCGATTCGGATTTTAATTGATCGAAAAAATTTAATATAATTTCTGACATTGGTATGTTATAACACAATAATACTTGATTTTCATAATAAATTATATTATTTTGTATTCCTCTTTTTTGTGAACATAATAGCAATATTTTTCCTAAATATTGAAGTGGGAGTAAAATTTTACATTTAGCAATAGGTTCTTGAATTTTCTTAATTTTGTTTAGTTCAGGGAGTTTAGATGGAGAATCAAGAAAAAGTACTTTATCTTCAGATGTGATGATTTTATATACTACCGTAGGAGCAGTAGTTATTATTTCTAAATTATATTCTCTTTCTAATCTTTCTTTTATAATTTCCATATGTAGTAATCCTAAAAATCCACATCTAAATCCAAATCCTAATGCTATAGAAGTTTCAAGTTCATAAAATAAAGAAGTATCGTTTAAACTTAGTTTCTCTAATGCATTCTTAAAAGTATTAAATTGATTAGATTTAGTTGTAAATAATCCTGCATAAATTTTTGGTTTAATTTTTTTAAAACCAGGTAATGTATATTCTGAATTACTATAAGTTGTAGTTAAAGTATCTCCTACAGGAGCACCAATAATATTTCTGATTCCACAAATAATCCAACCTATTTCTCCACATTCTAAAAAATCTCTATATATGCTTTTTGGAGTGAATATTCCTATTTTTTCTACAGAATAGATTTTTCCTGTACTCATGATTTTAATTTTAGATTTTCTTTTGAGAATTCCATTTTTAATGCAAATCAAAGATACTACTCCTAAATAATTATCAAACCATGAATCAATAATTAATGCTTGAAATTCGTTATTTATATTACCTTGAGGAGGTGAAATATTATGAATAATACATTCCAACAAATTTTTCATGCCTTCACCTGTTTTTGCTGAACAATATATTGCGTTTTCAGTAGAAATTCCTATAATATTTTTTATATCTTTTTCTACTTTAATGGGATTAGCATTTGGTAAATCAATTTTATTTAGTACAGGTATAATTTTCAAGTTCATATCTATAGCTTTATGGCAATTAGAAACGGTTTGTGCTTCTACTCCTTGTACTGAATCTACAATCAATAAAACACCTTCGCAAGCAGATAAAGAACGTGATACTTCATAGGAAAAGTCTACATGACCTGGTGTATCAATGAAATTTAATTGATATTTTTTATTTTTTATAGATGTATACTGTATTGTAACACTCTGTGCTTTAATGGTAATCCCTCGTTCTTTTTCTAATTCCATTGAATCCAATACTTGAGAGCACATTTCTCTTTCTGATAAACCGCCACAAATTTGAATAAGTCTGTCAGAGATAGTTGATTTTCCATGGTCTATATGGGCAATGATACAAAAATTTCTTATTTCTTTCATTGAATTTAAAATATCTCCTGATAAGATTAAATTATTTTTTACTATTTTAATTAAATTTATATTATTTACAACATTATTATCATATTTAATAATATAGATGTTATACAAGTTTTGTATACGTATAGTTATACTTGTATATAATTAGATTCAAGATATAAACTAAAATATGTCATGATGTGTTTAATAAGATTAACATAGATTATTAATAACATTAATATATCAATTATGTGTCTAAATTTTTAAAAAAGAACATACATGATTAAAATTTTTTTTAAAATATGTTTTATTGTTTTTTAACCTTTATAATATAAATTAATTTTAAGTATTATTGTATTATAAAAATTAATAAATGTTGTTTATGATTTTACTTTGATTTTAAAAAATGTTATATAAGGTGTTTTAATGAAAGTTTTACATCTAAAAAATAAATAATATGTTTAAATTAAAAAAAAAAGTGATTCTAGCTATGTCTGGAGGCGTAGATTCATCCGTGTCTGCATGGATTTTGAAGCAACAAAATTATTACGTAGAAGGTTTATTTATGAAAAACTGGGAGGAAAATGACAAAAATTTCTATTGTTCTGCAAAACAAGATTTAGAAGACGCTGAACATGTTTGTCGTCAGTTGGGCATTTATCTAAATAAAGTAAACTTTTCTTTTGAATATTGGGAAAATGTATTTCAAGTATTTATAAAAGAATATCAATTGGGTAGAACACCTAATCCTGATATATTATGTAATAAGGAGATAAAATTTAAAGTATTTTATGAATTTGCTGTTAATAATTTAGGAGCTGATTTTATTGCAACCGGTCATTACGTGCAAAAAAAATATTTTAAAAAATCATTGTTTTTATTACGTGGTATTGACCATAATAAAGATCAAAGTTACTTTTTATATACTATTAATAAAAGTATTCTTAATAAGTGTTTATTTCCATTAGGAAAATTTAACAAAAAAACAGTACGTAATATAGCCAAAAACTTAAATTTAATTGTATCCGATAAAAAAGATTCTACTGGAATATGTTTTATAAATCCAAAAAACATTAATCATTTTCTAAATTTTTATATTCCTCAAAAGAAAGGAGATATAATTACACCTTGTGGTAAAACAATAGGACAACATAGTGGATTAGTACATTATACTTTAGGTCAAAGGAAAGGATTAGGGATTGGAGGAATTAAAGGTATCAAAAATATTCCATGGTATGTAGTAGATAAAAATGTTGCACGTAATTCTTTAACCGTTGCTCAAGGGATGAATAATGATTATTTAATGTCTATAGGATTGATAGCTTGTCAGTTACATTGGATAAATCGTGTTCAGTTAAGTAATATTCCCTTTTTTTGTTCAGTAAAGATTCGATATTGTCAAAAAGATGTTTCATGTAAGATATTTTTATATAAGAAAAAATTTGTTAAAGTATTGTTTCAAAATCCGATTTCATCCATTACTCCTGGACAATCTGCAGTATTTTATTTATCTGAATTATGTCTTGGAGGAGGAATAATTAAAACGAGATTACCTATTTTATCACTATAAATTAATCATAGTATTTTTTAAATTTTAGGGAAATATATAATTGTGACAAAGAATTTTTATTCGATTATGTTGTCTCTTTCTGGAATATGTCAGTCTGTTGCTATTGTATGTCAACTATCTCAAACTGGAATTTGTAATAATGACGCATTTAAAATCGGTATTGATAGTATTTTAAACATTAATCCTAAAACTACACTATCTGTATATGGGAATTCAGAAAAAAATTTGCAGTTGGGTATAACAACGTTATTATCTTTATTACATAATTCTAATAGTTATGATACTTCAGCAAAAATATTACGCTATATATTAAAAATCATGATTTTAGAAAAAAAATTAAAAAAAAATGCTATTTATAATGAAATGTTATTTCAACGTATTTCTGAATTAATTAAAAAAAATGTTAATGGTTTTAGTTCATATGATATATTAACTGATCATTTATCAGAAATATATTTAAATATAATCAGTAAGTTAGGATCTCGTATTCAAGTGTTTGGATCGCCAGAAATTCTAAAAAATATATTAATACAGAATAAAATTCGTTGTGCTTTATTTTCAGGAATTCGTTCGGCTGTTTTGTGGAGGCAGGTAGGTGGTAATTTTTTTCAATTTATTTTTTTTAGAAATCAAATATATAATCAAGCTAACAATGTATTTAAAAAATTTTCTTCTTAAACTTTTTGAACTATAAATTTAAGATTTACATATATTTTTTTAAAGAGGTATATACAACAATGACATTATCATCTCTGACTGCTATTTCACCTATTGATGGACGTTATAATAGTCATACTGTTAAACTAAGAGAAATTTTTAGCGAATATGCATTCTTAAAATTTCGAGTAAAAGTTGAGCTTTTGTGGTTAAAGAAATTATTAACATTACATGAAATAAAGTTATTTGCACGAGAAGATGAAAAAATTAATTTTCACCTTGATGAAATTATAAATAATTTTAATGAAAATGATGCTCAAAATATAAAAAAATTAGAAAAAACTATTAATCACGATGTAAAATCAATAGAATATTTTTTAAAAGACAAATTATTTAAAATTCTAGGAACACATCGCATCATAAACTTTGTACACTTTTCTTGTACTTCAGAAGACATAAATAATTTAGCTTATTCTTTAATGCTAAAAACTGCTAAAGAAAAAATTATTATTCCGATATGGGAAAATATCATTAAAGAAATAAAAAAAATTATATCTCATTATTATAATTTTCCTATTTTGTCTCGTACTCATGGCCAACCAGCTACTCCATCAACCATAGGAAAAGAAATGGTTAATTTTTCTTATAGAATAGAACGTCAACTGAAACAGTTAAAAAAAATCAATTTATTAGGAAAAATTAACGGTTCTACAGGAAATTATAATGCTCATTTTTCTGCTTATCCTAATGTAAATTGGCATCAAATTAGTCAAGAATTTGTAGTTTCTCTTGGATTGGTTTGGAATCCTTATACTACTCAAATTGAACCACATGATTATATTTCTGAATTTTTTAGTTGCATAGCTAGAGTTAACACAATTTTAATTAATTTTAATCAAGATATGTGGGGATATATCTCATTAAACTATTTTATTCAAAAAAATAATTCAAATGAAGTAGGATCTTCTATTATGCCTCATAAAATAAATCCTATAAATTTTGAAAAATCTGAAGGTAATCTTGGATTATCTAATGCTATAATAAATCATTTTGTTAGTAAATTGCCTATTTCTCGTTGGCAAAGAGATTTAAGTGATTCTACAGTATTGCGAAATATAGGATCAGTAATTGCTTATTCAGTAATAGCATATGATTCCTTGATATTAGGAATGCAAAAATTAAAAGTAAACGAAGTACAACTATTAGAAGATTTAGATAAACATTGGGAAATATTAGCAGAACCAATTCATACTGTAATGTGTAAATATGGTATAAGAGATGCTTATGATAAATTAAAGTTATTAACCAGAGGCAATAAAATTAATTCAGCTATAATTCATAGTTATATCAATAGTTTAACTATTCCAGAAGAGGAAAAAATACAACTAATTCAATTAACACCAATGAATTATTTAGGACTAGCAACAAAATTAGCAAAAAATTTTAAAAATCAACAGTACTATGAATAATATGTTTATACCATAGTAACCGTGATACGTTTCAATATTTCAAATGTTTTGGAAGTAATTATTTTATTTAATTAAATTTTATTTTTAAATAAACAAGAACAATAACTTATGTATAAATGTCAATTTTTAAAAAAAAAATAGCATCTATAGTATGCATTGGATTTTGTATAATGTTTTTGTCTGGACTATATCATGTAGATAAAAAACATGACATTTATTATACAACACATAACAATAATCAATTTTGCTCTACTGAATTTATAAAATCTTGGTCTAGCGTAATAAAAAAGTCTTCAAAGAAATATAATGTTGATCCGAAATTAATTAAATCTATCATTTGCATTGAATCATCTGGAAACAAAAAAGCTACTAGTCGTTCTCATGCTGTTGGATTAATGCAAATAAAACCCTTAAGTGCTGGTAAAGAAGTATATCGTTTTAAAAAAAAAGATGGTCAACCATCTGTTTACGATTTATATAATCCTACAATTAACATTGACATAGGAACAGCATATATTCACATTTTACAGCATAGGGATTTAGTAGGAATCAATAATACAGAAATGTTAAGATATGCTACGATTGTATCGTATGTAAATGGTTCAGATAAATTATTAAAAATTTTATCTAATAATAGAAGAAAAGCAGTAAAAAAAATAAATCAAATGACAAAAAAAGAATTTTTTTATTACATAAAAAAAAACATCCAGCCTTGCAAGCTTGGAAATATCTTAAAAAAATAATGATGATTTACGATTTGATGTAATATTAATGTATTAAGAAACAAATTGATATATGTAAAAATTTGTATAATTTAATAAAATATAAACTGTTGTCATAGGATAATAGAATATGGGTTTTATGAAAGGTAAAAAAATTTTGATTACTGGAATAACAAATCGGTATTCTATTGCTTTCGGTATAGCAAAAGCAATGCATGCACAAAAAGCTACATTAGCATTGACATATCATCTCGATAAGGTGAAAGAAAAAGTATATTCCTTAGCACAAGAATTAGGAATTAACATTGTTTTCCCATGTGATGTTTCTAGTGATGAAAGTATTAAAACATTGTTTTTTAATATATCAAAAAAATGGAAAAAATTTGATGGTTTTGTTCATGCTATTGCTTTTTCTCCGCGAAATCAATTGTCTGGAGATTATGTTAATAATATAACTAGAAGTGATTTTTCTCGTGTACATGATATTAGTTCTTATAGTTTTGTTGGGATGGCTAAAGAATGTCGATCAATGCTAAAAAAAAATTCTTCAATTTTAACTTTAAGTTATATAGGTTCTAAAAAGGTAATACCAAACTATAATATTATGGGTGTTGCTAAAGCGTCTTTGGAATCTAATGTGAGATATATGGCTTATAGTATGGGAATGGACAGTATTAGAGTAAATGCAATATCATCTGCTCCTATTAAGACTTTATCTTCATATGGAATAAAAAATTTTCGGAAAATGTTAAATTTTAGTAATAGCATAAATTTTAGTAATCATCCGGTTACTATTCAAGATATAGGTAATACTGCAGCGTTTTTATGTTCTAATTTATCTAAAGGTATTACTGGTCAGATAATTTATGTAGATGGAGGATTTAATATTACTACTATGAATAAATTAGATAATGAATCACATTGATAAATTATTTTTTATTTTGTATTTTTATGTAGTTCAAAATAGTCCTAGTTTTACCTATACAAAAATTATAATTTATTCTGTGTTTCTAGATCAAATATGAACTTTTATAGTATTAATAATAGTCATAGTGATTGATATTATATATTTACGTCGATAAAATCACGAATGAGATATATAAAGTAGATAATATAGTTATTATGCAATGTATTTTTAACGTTTTTATTTAAGATATTTATTAATGTTTTCATAAACATTGTGTTTGATGTGTTTATTTCGTCTTAAATACAGGATTTATACTCATGTTTCGTAATCATCCCTTGCTTTCACGATTAAAAAAAAAATTACATTCTAAGATAACTCGAATTGAAGGAATTGTAAAAAGTACAGAAAAAGGATTCGGATTTTTAGAAACAGATCCGCGAACGAGTTATTTTATACCACCTCGAAAAATGAAACGAGTTATGCATGGAGATCGTATCATAGCTCAATTGAAAATTGAACATGCTCGAGAAATTGTTTGTCCAGAAAGGTTAGTAGAACCATTTTTGTCTAAATTTGTTGGAAGAATTCAAAAAATAAAAGATACTTTTTATATAAAACCAGATTATCCATTTTTAAAAGAACCAATTGTTTGTGTTATTTCTTGTCCATTTCTACAAAGCGTTCGTAATGGAGATTGGGTTATGGCTGTATTAACTCAACATAAATTAAAAGGAGATTATAGATTTTCTGCTGAATTAATTAAGTTTATTGTTGAAAATAAAAATCCATTAGTACCATGGCTAGTGACTCTTTCACGACATAAGTTAGACATATCAGAACCTAAATTAAATAGAACTGAGGTAAATTTTCATGATCATCATTCAAGGATAGATCTGACTAATTTAAATTTTATTACTATTGATCATAGTTCTACAAAGGATATTGATGATGCTTTGTTTATAGAAAAAGAAGTATTAGGCATGTTTAGTTTAATTGTAGCTATTTCTGATCCTACTGCTTATATCCCTTTGGGAAGTGTATTAGACGAAATCGCATTCAAAAGAGGATTTACTAATTATTTACCTGGTTTAAATATTCCTATGCTACCTCGTTTTTTATCAGAAGATAAGTGTTCATTAAAAATAAACCAACGTCGCCCTGCTGTAGCATGCAAGATTTTTTTTAATTATGATGGAACTATATTGCATGAAAAAACTAATTTCTTTTTAACGTGGATTAAATCTAAATCTCAATTGTCATATGAATCTGTATCTGACTGGTTAGAACATAAGGGAACATGGCGTCCAGAATCTCGTTTAGTAGCTAATCAATTGTCTTTATTACATGAATTATGCACTTTAAGAATTCAATGGAGAAAAAAAAATGCATTGTTGTTTAAAGAACGTCCAGAGTATTTTTTTAAAATATCAGATACTTTTAAAGTACTAGGAATTTATGTTGAATCTAAACGTATAGCTAACAAAATTATTGAAGAAGCTATGATAGCAGCTAATGTATGTGCAGCTCAATTGTTGTCAGATAAACTAGGTTTTGGAGTATATAATATACATTCTGGATTTGAATCTATTAATGCAGAGTGCGCTGTTTCATTGTTGTCTAAATATGACCTTTTATTTGATATTAATCAAATTCAAACATTAGAGGGATTTTGCAAATTACGACGTACGTTGGATGATATGTCAAATGAATATCTTAATAATCGCATTCAAAAATGTTTATCGTTTGGAGAAATAAATAGTATACCAGGTCCTCATTTTGCTTTAGGATTACCAATTTATGCTACGTGGACTTCACCGATTAGAAAATATGGTGATATAGTTAATCATCGTCTTTTAAAAATAATTATTACAGGTATTGGTGAAGCTATTCCACCTAGTAATGAAATTTTATCGAAAATTACTGATATACGTCGTCGTATTAGAGTTGCAAAAAGAGACATAGAAAATTGGTTATATACTTCTTTTTTAAAAAAAACAAATTGTGAAAACAAAGTTTTTAATGCTAAGATAACTGATATATTCCGTTCTGGAATGAAAGTAAAATTGTTAGAAAATGGAGCAAATGTATTCATACCAGCTCCTTTTTTACATAATATCAAACATGAGTTAGTTTGTGATAAAGAAAAAGGAATTGTATATATTATGGGAAAGGAATATTATACTATTGCTAACATGATTCAAGTTGTATTAACGGACATAAAAACAGAAACAAGAAGAATAATAGGTAAGCCAATTTAATATATATAGAACATTAATTTTTTTGTAAATTTTTTATAGTTTCTAATATGTCATCAAAACCTATTTAGAAAAATTAATATTGTATTTTTTTAATATTTAAAAAAAGTTATTCTAATATATTTAGGTATTTTGATATATTATTATTATTTATATTAAAATTATTAATTTTTATCTATTAGCTGTTTTTAATATTTTATTTAATCAATGATAATTTAGGAGTAAAACATGCATATTTCTGTGTTTGATTTGTCCGCATATATAAGTTTTTTTTTCAGTTTATTTGCTTTAGTTAATCCTATCGGAATGATTCCAATTTTTACTAGCATAACTAGTTTCCAGTCTATAGAGGAAAGAAATCAAACAAATTTTACTGCAAATTTAGCAGTAATTTTTATTTTATTTTTTTCTTTACTTTTTGGTAATATTGTTTTAGATTTATTTAATATTTCTTTAAGTTCTTTTCGGATTTCAGGGGGAATATTAATCATTTCTATCGCATTTTCTATGGTAAATGGGAAATTAATAGCTAGTATAAAAGATAATAATAAAAAAAATGTACAAAATAGTTTTACAGATAGTATTGCAGTTGTTCCGCTAGCTATGCCTTTAATAGCAGGTCCAGGAGCAATTAGTGCTACTATTATTTGGAGTACTCATTATTCTAGTTGGATTAACACGTTAGGATGTACTATTACAATAATTCTTTTTTCGTTATTATGCTGGTGTTTATTTAAAATTGCACCTTTAATTGCAAACATTATAGGTGAAAGTGGAATTAATATTATGACTCGAATTATGGGTTTATTATTAATGTCTATAGGTATAGAATTTATCGTTGCAGGTTTAAAGTCTATTTTTTTAAGTTATATTTGAACCTCTTTTATAGTTATTAAGTGATAACTAATCTTTATAAATTTTTTATGTAAAATAATTTTGTTAGGTGTTTTGTTGTATACTATATTTATAGTATTAAATTTTGCAGTCTTTTTATTTTTTTGATAGGTTATCAACAGTTGTGAAATCTAATCTTAAAATTCGTAATTTAGGATTACGTCATATCAAAGTTATATCAAATTATATGAAATATTTTACTATTACGAGAAATAAATTTACGTTAGATGAAATATGGTTAGTACAACACTATCCTACCTTTACTTTTGGAATTAGTGAAAAAACATGTCATTGGTTTATTCCAAAAAATATTCCAATTTTGTTTAGTAATAGAGGAGGAAAAACTACATATCATGGTCCAGGCCAATTAGTGATATATTTTTTATTGGACTTAGTACGTCGTAAGATGAAAATTAGCCAACTCATTTTATTAATGCAAAAAATAATATTGTCTACTTTGCAATGTTTTTCTATTCATGCATATGTTTCAAAAAAATTTCCTGGTATATATGTAAATGATAAAAAAATATGTTCTTTTGGATTGCGCATTAAAAAAGGTTGTTCTTTATATGGTATGGCTTTGAATATTGATATGAATCTGTCTCCATTCAACTATATTAATCCTTGTGGGAATCACATTAAAATGACACAAGTCATTGATATTAAACCTTCTTTAAGTTTTAGAATGGTTCAATTAGTATTAATAAACAACATTAAAAAATATTTTTTATGATTTTAATGTGAATATATATAGTATTAATTAATGATTATTAATAATTTTCTGGTAATGCATTTCAAAAATTTATAATATAAGAACGTTATAAATTTTTGAAAGAATAAATATTGTTTATTAATACATATTGAGAGGAAAATTAAAACAAATGCATGATAAAAAGTTAAAAAGGTTATGCAATAAAAACATTAAAACATTATACAAAAGAAATATATCAGTAAAAATTTTGCCAAATTTTAGTGACCGAATTTTAAAAAAACCTAACTGGGTAAAAATTAAATTTCCATCTGATACAGAAAAAATTCGTCATACTAAATATACTTTGAGAAAAAACAAGTTAAATACTGTTTGCGAACAGGCATTGTGTCCAAATTTATTTGAATGCTTTAATAAAGGTACAGCCACATTTATGATTCTTGGTACAATGTGTACTAGAAGATGTCCTTTTTGTGCAGTAGATCATGGAAACAGTCCATCTATTGTTAATTTAAAAGAACCGCAACAATTAGCTAAAGCTGTAATAGATCTAAATATGAATTATATCGTTATTACTTCTGTGGTTCGAGATGATTTAAAAGATCGAGGAGCAGAGCATTTTTTAAATTGTATTCGAGCTATTCGTCAGAAAAAAAATATTATAATTGAAATTTTAGTTCCAGATTTTAGGGGTGCTTTACGAAATGCTATTAAAACTATTAGTTTATCTCCACCAGATATATTTAATCACAATTTAGAAAATGTACCAAGATTATATAAATTAGTACGACCTGGAGCAAATTACAAGAAATCATTGAAGTTGTTAGAACTATTTAAAATGAATAATCCAACGATTCCAACTAAATCTGGCTTGATGTTAGGATTAGGAGAAACTGAAAACGAAGTAATACAGGTTATGAAAGATTTGTTTAATAGTGGTACAAGTGTATTGACTTTGGGTCAATATTTGCAACCTAGTATGGCGCATTTTCCAGTTCAAAGATATATTGATCCATTAGAATTTTTGCAATTCCAAAAAGAAGCATTGTCAATAGGATTTGAAAAAGCTTTCTGCGGGCCTTTTGTTCGTTCATCCTATCACGCTGAATTCCAATATAAATACTCTAAATCTATTTTAAAAAATGTATAAATTTTAAATTCTTAAATTTTTAAATTGGAATAAATATTTTTTAATGTCACTAATGGATTTTTTAAAGATGTAATAGCCCTTCCAATAACAATATAATCAACATTATATTTTTTAGCTTGTTGCGGAGTAATAATGTTTTTTTGATCATAGCACATACTTTTTTGAAATCGAATTCCAGGAACTAATATTTTTAGCTTGTTGCCTAAGTGTTTTTTAACGTTTAATACTGTATTTCCTGGACAAATAATACCATCTAAATTACAATCTTGTGCTAATTTTGATAAAATTAATACATAATTTTGAATGGACATATTAATTCCCATATTACGAATATCTAAGTCGTCAAAACTAGTAAGTGCTGTTACACCCATTAGTAGTGGTTTTTTTCCATGAAAAGGTTTTAATGCTAACTTAGCTGAATGTAACATTTGCATACCTCCACAAACGTGTATACTAATCATCCACACATCTAAACTAGCAACTGCTTGTATAGTTTTAAATATTGTATGAGGAATATCATAGAATTTTAGATCTAAAAAAATATTAAATCCCATTTTTTGTAGTTCTTTTATAAATTTGTTTCCAAATAAAGTAAACATAATCTTTCCTATTTTTAGTATATAAATATTAGGATTAAGATTATTTATTAGTTTCATGGCTTCATTTTTACTAAAAAAATCTAAAGCAATAATAATCATTGGTTTTTGAATAGTCATATTTATTAGACTTATATTAGTGACATAAATTATTTTTAAAAATATTTAATATATAAATTATGAAATATTGAATTATAGATATTTATATATTTTAGATGTTTTAACACAGTCTTGGGTTTTAATAATTTATTTTTCGAAACATTTAATGATTTTAAAATAGAAATATGCCATCATAAATAATATTATTATCTGCAATTAATGTTAATACATTTAAAAATTTATAATAACATCAATAAATTTATTAAAGAATCTTTGTAATCTTACGCTATATATTTAATAGTTTAGTTTTTATTTTTTTACATTAATAAACTATATATTTATTTATATAAAAAAATTATCATTAACATGATAATTAAACATTGTCAAAATTACAACATATATGATTTGTATATATTTTATATTAGCAAAGAAAATATTTTTTTACAAAATAATATAATTAAAAAATAAAATTTTAACAAACATAAAAAATGGAGAGTATATGCAGCTTAAAAGGATAGCAGAAACTAAATTACCTACCATATTTGGTGAATTTTTGATGATTGTTTTTGAAGAGAAAAATGGAGGAAAAAATCATATTGCTTTAGTTTACGGAAACATTAAAAGTCATCATCCAGTTTTATCAAGAATTCATTCTGAATGTCTTTCGGGTGATGCATTATTTAGTTTGCGTTGTGATTGTGGCTTTCAATTACAATCAGCATTAATGACTATTGCTCAAGCTGGTAGTGGAGTTCTTATATATCATCGTCAAGAAGGAAGAAACATTGGTTTATCTAATAAAGTTCGGGCTTATGCATTACAAGATATAGGATTAGATACTGTTGAAGCTAATCATTATTTAGGTTTTTCTAAAGATGAAAGGGATTTTACTTTTTGTGCAGATATATTCAAATTATTAGATATAAAAAAAATACGATTATTAACTAATAATCCGCTAAAAGTAAAAATATTAAAAAAAAATGGTATTAAAATTATAGAAAGAATATCATTAATTGTTGGAAGAAATGCCAATAATTATAAATATTTAAACACTAAAGCAAAAAAAATGGGTCATATTTTGCCAATTTTATATAAATAACATTTCAAATTGTAAAATTTGATTTTAATTTTTTATAAAAATGTTTATCTTTAAATATATTGTAAAATATAATATAATATTAATTGAAATAAAATCTTTGTTTTTGTATTCAAACGTTGAATATTTCGAATATTTTAAAATAGTCAATTAATATATTGCAAATATATTATTAATAATAAATGATTATTTCTATATGTAGGCATCTTATATTTATTTCAATTTATCGAATGCCTACATAAAATATGTTAAAATATATGATGCTATAAAAAGTAATGATTTAAATTAAGAAAAACCAAAGATTAATAATCTTAACATATGTTTTATATAATAATTTTAATATAAAAATAATATTAAATATAAACTTTAATATTTATAACTAATTTAATCAAAATTTTTTAAAAAAACAATGCATTTTCATATATAAATATAAAATTATATAACTGATTTTTTATTACATAGTAAATAAAAAATAAGTATTAAAAATTGTTAAATCGATTAGATCAGAGATAAATCGAGAACACTAAATTGCATTTACGATTATTGTCTTTTTTTGATTATAACTTTTTCTTTAATATTTTTGTTTTTATTTTTTATTAACTATTCAGAATAACGTAAATGTTATTTAAAATTATCAGTATTTCATTATTATTTTTTAAAAATTTCTTAAAAACCATTATATAATAACAATTAACTTAAAAAAATGTAATATTTATTTAAAATAGTAAATTTATTTTTTACAACATTTATACATTGCATTTTAAGTCTTAAAATTTAATAACACGTATTAGAATTTTTATTTCTTAAAAGTTTGAATATTAATTCATACTATGAAAGAAATTAATTTTTTGGTGATGATTGTACGTATATATTTATTTTTATATTTTAAAAGTTAATAATAGTACTATAACTCTATAATACATAGATAATTTAATATATTTTGTTTTTTTAAATTAGTTCCTTATGTATATGAACGAACATAAATTTTTATAATAGAGGACTTAATAAATAAAATAATTTTTCTATTACTTTCTCCCAGTAAGATCTAATAGCCCATAATTTTGGATCTACTAATTTAGAATGCGAAATATATTCACTATGTAATAAAGATAAATCTTTTCCAAAAGTGCTATTATCTACTACTAAAGTAATTTCTAGATTTAACCATAAACTTCTCATATCTAAATTCGCAGTACCAATTAAACTTAGTTGCGTGTCTATTAAGATGCTTTTGCTATGTAACAATCCTTTTTCGAATTGATAAATTTTTACTCCGGATTCCAAAAGCTCGCTGAAAAAAACGCGACTAGCCCATTTAACTAATATAGAATCATTGCTCTTTGGGATTATTAAACTTACTTCTACACCTCTTTGAGCAGCTGCACATATCGCATATAGCAAATCATCGCTGGGAATTAAATATGGAGTTGTTATTATTATTTTCTTTTTTGCTGAATAAATAGAAGTTAATAATACTTGATGAATGATATTTTCAGTAAATCCTGGACCAGAAGCAATTATTTGTATAGCAGAAGTTTCGTTTTTAGATAAGGAATCTACTTTACATCTTGGTTTTCGCGGAAAAATTTTTTTTCCTGTTTCTATTTCCCAATCACAAGAATATACGATGCCCATAGTAGTAGCAACTGGTCCTTCTATACGTATCATTAAATCTATCCATTGACCAACTTTTGATGATCTTTTAAATAAGCGTGGATCTACTAAATTCATACTTCCTGTGTATGTAATATAGTTATCTATAAGAATAAATTTTCGATGTTGTCTTAAGTCAATTCTTCTAAGGAAAAAGTGATATAAATTTATTTTTAGTGCTTCAACTATTTGTATGCCAGAGCTACGCATGATACTAACCCACTTACTTCTAAAAAATTCTAAACTGCCTGCCGAATCTAACATTACTTTACATTTTATTCCTCTTTTAGCTGATTTCATTAAAGCTGTAGCTACATCATCTGCTAATCCACCAGGCTTCCAAATATAAAATACGATTTCAATATTGTTTCTTGCCAAATAAATATCATGTATTAAAGTCTCAATAATTGTTTTTGTATTAGCTAACAATTTTAATTTACTATATTTAACGCCTGATATTCCCTGTCTATGTTTGCATAACTGAAACACTGAAGTGGCTACTTCGCTGTTGTTTTTTTCAAAAATAAAACTACAAGATTTTAAATTATTTAACCACTTATTTTTTTTTGACCACATTGTACTAGCTAATTTCAATTGTCTTTTCCCAAGATATAATTCTTTGAAAAACAACCAAGTAATAATACCTATTATAGGAAGTGCATAAATAACCAACAACCAAGCCATTGCTGATGATATTGCGCGACGTTTAGAAAATATACGTATAGTTATGCTAAAAATTAATAACCAATATCCCAAAATAGTTAACCAAGTGACTATATAAGAAAAATTAGCCATTTAATAATAATCCAATTAATATTTTTACAATTTTAAATGATGAAACGAAACATTAATTTTTTTATTTTTTATTTCTTGTAATTATTATTATCTATAAAAAATTAAGTTTTGTATTTACGATATTATGATTTAAAGTGAATATTTTAATATAATTGTTGTATTTTAAAGTATATTTTTTAAATTGTAAAAAATGTATTACATTGTAATGTAATTGTATCATGTAAATATAAATTATTAACATATATCACATAATACCTAGCGGAAGTATATTTCTAGGTTTTCCTTTTTTATCTATAGCTACATATACAAAAACTGCTTCTGTAGTACAATAGTGTAATCCTAATGGCTCAGAAGTTACTTTTTTAATCCATACTTCAATTTTTATGGTAATTGAGCTATTTCCTACTTTTATACAATGTGCATAGCAACTTACTACATCTCCCACGCTAACTGATTTTAAAAATGTCATCCCATTAACACTTACAGTTACTACTCTCCCTCCTGCTATTTCTTTTGCTAAGATAGCTCCTCCTATATCCATTTGAGACATAATCCATCCCCCAAAAATATCTCCGTTTGCATTAGTATTTGCTGGCATAGCTAGGGTTCGTAAGACTATTTTTCCTATGGGTAATTTACATTTTTTATTCATAAATAATTTTTTCTCTGATGATAGTTGTCAACTATTTATTTTTTTAGATAAAAAAAGATATGTATATTCCATTTATCAAAATAAAACATAATGTTATTAAAGTTAATCCAAAAACTTTAAAAAGTACCCATGTATTTTCCGATAAATAATGCATAACATATAAATTTATGCCAGCACATGATAGAAAAAAAATAGACCAAATAATATTAAGTTTCTTCCAATTAGCATTAGTTAATGTTATTTTTTTTTCTAACCATTTTTGTATAAGTAGTTTTTTAAAATAAATTTGGTTAATAAAAAGTACAAGAGATAAAATTAAATATATTATTGTGACTTTCCATTTAATATAAGTGCTATTATGAAACAACAATGTTAAACTTCCAAAAAATAAAACAGAAATACAGTTAATATAATCTATTTTTTCAATTTCATTGAACATAATTTTCATTAATATACACGCTAACACTGTTGTAATTATTAACACGATGGATGCGTAAAAAATATTGTAAAGTTTATATGCAATAAAAAAAGTAAAAATTGGAGTAATATTAAGTAAATGCTTCATAAAAGTATGTCCGAAATGGTATTGAGTGATAGTTTTATTATGCAGATAACAACATGTGAAAACGAAATAAATATATAACCAATATAGAAGAAATAAAATTAATTATTATGTTTAATGATAATAATAACATAAACTCAGGAATAACTTTTATATCTGATAAAACCACTAAGACAATAAATTTTAAAAATAGCCATAATATAACAGCAGGAAAAACTATTTTTGCATGACATAAAGTTATTTTTATACTTGATGCAATAGATTGTATTATAGTTGTATTGTTTACTATTAATACAATCGGAGACAAAGATAATAGTATGACTAGTATTATCCCTGGCAATACTAATGATATTAATCCTATTTGAATAATCACAGTATTGACCAATATTAGCGCAAATAAGTTTAAAAATAAGAATAAATTTGTAGGTTTTAATTGTAAAAATAAATTTTCATTTTTAAATGAAATGTATTGCATGAATGTTATTAAGATACCTATTAATACAGTATTTCCGATCAATGATGAAATTAGTTTTATTATTGAAAACAGTAATAGCTGTTTTTGTTGATAAGGTGTTAATGTTTGTATAAATTCGAATAATGAATAGTATTGATCTTTTTTTGATTCATGAAAAAACATTAATATATTTGAAGTAGGAGCAAAAAAATTATCCAAAATTGCAGTTATGATAGAAGAAACAAATATAATAACAAATATTGTTAACCATTGTGTTTTAAAAAAATTAACAGTGTCACGGTATAACGAGTTTGCCGTGATATACATGAATTCTCCTTAATATTATGATTTTAGTATCAGAACACAATATTTCTATAAAACTATATTTTAATTATTTTAATATCATGTAATTTTATAGAAATATTGTGTTCTGATACTAAAATATCACATTTATGTTCAAAAGTAGCATTATTCAATAATTTTCGTAGCTTTTTTTAGAGATAGAGATAAATTTTTAATTTTTTGTATAAGTATTTCTTCGTCATGAGAATGTTGCTCAATCAATTGAATAATAATTGATCCACAAATAATACCAGATATTCCTGACAATACAATTTTTTTTATTTGTTTAGTATTAGAGATACCAAAACCCTGTATTATGGGTACATTAGTTATTTTTTTTAATTTATTAATTAAATGTAACGGTGGTACTATTATTTTGTTATCTATCCCAGTAACCCCAGATCTAGATAATAAATAAATATATCCCGTACTATATCTAGCAATTTTTGTAATTATTTCTTGTTCAGCATCAGGAGGACAGATAAACACTGGTGATATATGATAGATTTTAGCATATTTTCTGAAACTATATGATTCTTCTACTGGAAGATCTGCTATTAATATAGAATCAATATCGATATCAGAACACTTCAAATAAAAGTTTTTAATTCCAAATTTAAATATTAAATTAGCATAAGATAATAATCCTATTGGAATATTTTTATGTTTTTTCCGTATATCATATAACATTTTAAAGCATTTATATATGTTAATACCAGAACTGAAAGCCCTTAAATTAGCATTTTGTATAATCTTTCCATCTGCTAAAGGATCAGAAAATGGAATACCTAATTCTAATCCATCAGCTCCATTTTCAATTAAAAGATCAATAATTTTTAATGATATATTAATAGATGGATCACCAAGAATTAAAAAAGGAATAAAGCAGCCATTTTTAAATGGAATTAACGTTTTATATAATTTTTGATAACGGTTCATTATAAGTATTACTCTGAGTTTTTTAAAAAATTTTTTACGGTTTTAATGTCCTTATCCCCTCTTCCTGAAATGTTTACGATTAGTACTTGATGTTTATTAGGATCACTTTTCATTAATTTAAGTGCATAAGCTAATGCATGAGAGCATTCTAATGCTGGAATAATCCCTTCTGATTTACTTAAACACTGAAACGCATGTATAGCTTCATGATCAGTTACTGATACGTATGTAGCTCGTTTAATACTATCTAACCAAGCATGTTCAGGTCCCACTGCTGGAAAATCTAAACCAGCAGAAATAGACCACGATTCTTTAATTTGGCCTTCTTCTGTTTGCATAATTTTTGTTTTCATACCAAAAAATATACCTGTATCTCCATGAGTTAAAGGAGCTCCATGTTTTTTAGTATGAATACCTTTTCCTGCTGGCTCTACACCAATTAGTTTGACTGAGTTATCTGTAATAAAGGATGAAAATATTCCAATAGCATTTGATCCTCCTCCAATGCATGCAATAATAGCATTAGGTAAACAATGTTCTTTTGTAAGAATTTGTTTTTTTGTTTCTTTTCCAATAATGCTTTGAAATTCTTTAACTATAGTTGGATAAGGGTGAGGCCCAGCAGCAGTACCAAGCATATAATGAGCATTAATATAATTTTTTGACCAATCTCGTAATGCTTCATTACATGCATCTTTTAAAGTTCCACTTCCAGTTGTTACTGGTATTACTTTTGCACCCATGAGTTTCATTCTAAAAACATTTTGTTGTTGCCTTTTGATATCTTTTATTCCCATATAAACTCGACATTTTAAACCCAATAAAGCACACGATAAAGCCGATGCCACTCCGTGCTGACCTGCTCCTGTTTCTGCAATTATTTCTTTTTTTTTCATTTGTTTTGCCAATAAAGCTTGTCCTAAAACTTGATTAGTTTTATGCGCACCTCCATGAAGTAAATCCTCGCGTTTGAGATAAATACGCGTGTTTGTACCTTTTGTTAAATTTTGACACAATGTTAATGGTGTTGGTCTACCTGCATAATTTTTTAAAAGATCAGATAGTTCTTTTTTAAATTGATGATCTTTTAAAGAGAAAACAAATGTTTTTTCTAATTGATACAATGCAGGCATTAAAATTTGCGGTACATACATACCACCAAATTTACCAAAATATGAATTTAATAAAGTCATTTTGAAAATAAATTCCTAATTTATAAATTTTTCATTAATTATTATTTTATGTTCTCTTAGAGAGTGAAATAATGACGCTATTTTACTTGCATCTTTAATGCCAGGAGAAATTTCTAATCCAGAATTAAAGTCCAGTCCGAAGCAGCCTAGATTAGATGCTAAAATACAATTTTTTATATTTAGTCCACCAGCTAAAATAACATTTTTTAGTTCTTGGTTTTTTAGTAAAGACCAATCAAATGGAGAACCACTACCTCCACATGCATTATCGAAAATGTATTTGTCTACATGTTTAAAATTTGATGGTTTATTTTTATTATTTAAAGAAATAGCTTTCCAAATTTTTATGTTTTCTGGTAGTTTCTTTCTTAAGTTATTAATATAAATTTGATCTTCTTTTCCATGAAGTTGAACAGCATATAATGACAGATATTTTACTAAATGAATAATACTATCAATATCTTCATTACAAAAAACTCCTATATATTTCATAAGAATAACATTATTTATATTAATAGCTGTTTCGAAATTAATATATCGTGGAGAAGATTTACAAAAAATAAAACCTGCGTAAATAGCTCCATATTTTTTTGATATTTTAACATCTTGTAATCGCGTCAATCCGCATATTTTATTATTTCCTATTATAATTTTACGAATAGAATTTTCTAAATTACTTCCAATCATTAAAGCAGATCCAATGAGAAAACCTTGTACAACAGATTTTAATTGTCTTAATTGGTGATAATTTTTAATACCTGATTCACTAATAATAATTATATTTTTTGGTATCTTAGAGGCTAAGTAAGGTGTATTAGTCATTGAAATAGAAAAATCACGTAAATTTCGATTATTGATTCCAATAATTTTTGCATTTAAATTTATAGCTCTATTTAATTCTTCAATATTATTTATTTCAGTTAATATTCCCATGTTGAGAGATTTGGCTAACTTTTTAAGTAAAAGATACTGATAATCATTTAAAATAGATAACATTAACAATATAGCATCAGCTTGATAATATCTCGCTAAATAAATTTGATATGGATCTGTAAAAAAATCTTTACATAAAATTGGTTGATTAACAGCAATATTTCGAATAGTAGGTATAAATTCAAACTTTCCATGAAAATATTTTTCATCAGTTAATACTGATATAGCTGAAGCATACTTTTTATATGTTTTAGCTACAAATTTAGGATCAAAGTTATTAAGTACTCCTAATGAAGGTGATGCTTTCTTGAACTCTAATATAAAAGCAGGATGCGTTTGTTTTAATGATTGATAAAAATTGCGATCTGATAATGTAATGTCATTTTTAAAAGTAGACAATGGTTGTATTTTTTTTCTATTTGCAATCCAACTTAATTTATTTTTTATTATTTTTTGTAGTATACTAGTCAAAATAAATAATCCTTTTAAAATTTAGACAATGCAGAAATAGTTTCGTATACTTTTCCACTACGAATTATTTTTAAAGCATATTCTGTATTTTTTTTTAAATTTTCGTTACCAAATATTTTAAATAATACAGCTACATTAGCTGCTATAGTTTCTGTGATTGCAGAAGGGCCTTTTCCTTGTAATGTTTTTTTAATAATTTCATAGTTTTCCTTAGGTGTACCTCCTAAAATAGAATTTTGATTGTGATAGTGAACCCCAAAATCTTCTGGATATAGTGTATATGAATTAATTTTAGAATTTTTCAGTTCAATGACATTTGTAGGACTATGTAAAGTAACTTCATCTGTATGGTTACTATATACTATTATTGAACGATGACTTTTCAATTTTCTTAATATCTTTGCAATAGGAAACATTAGTTTAATGCTATAAACACCTATAAAAGATAACGGTGGTTGAGATGGGTTTAACAAAGGACCTAATATATTAAATAGTGTTTTCGTTTTTAATATTTTTCGAACTAATGTTACATATTTAAAACTTATATGATACTGAGGTGCAAATAAAAAACAAACGTTAAATGTATTTAACATTTCTTGAGATTTTCTTTGTGATATATTTATGTCGATGCCAAATTCTTTTAACAATTCATATGATCCAGTTTTACTAGATATATTTGTATTGCAATGTTTAATTATTTTTAATCCACAAGTTGCTCCTACGAATGCACTAGTAGTAGATATGTTAATACTATTACTAGAATCTCCACCAGTGCCTACAATATCAGCAAACATATAATTTGGTTTAGGAAAAGGTTTGACATATTTTAGACAAGCACGTAGTGCTCCCATTATTTCACTTTCAGATTCGCCTTTAATTTTTAAAGCTATTAATATTGCAGATAATTGTATATCATTAATTTTTTTAGACATTATAAATGTAAATATTTTATATGATTCTTGTTCTGTTAAATAATCGCCATTATAAATTTTATTTAATATAGTTTGCATTTTATATCTTATAGTAAAAAATATGTTTTTATAGTTTTTTAAAAACATATATTACGATCTATTAATAATTAATTAGAACATATGTTTGTATTTTTTAATTGTATATTAAATGTAGTTTTAATTAAATCAATCTTGCCATCATTTAATAATAAATCATATCTAACTTATTAGATTAATTGCAATTATTTTCATGATTTAAAATTATTATCTATAAATATCACTTTGAATAGTTTAATGTTTTTAAAAATATAACGATTCACATTAATATAAATTAGGAATGATAATGATACAAAAAATAATGATAATACTATTGTTTATGATAGTATCTATAACGTGGGGTACTACATTTATGGCTATGAAAATTGCTGTAAATACTATTCCTCCTTTATTTATAACTGGAGTGAGATTTTTATTAACATCTTTATTATTAATTTATATTTGTTATTATACTAACACCTCCTTGTTTTTTCCTCGTGGAGAAAAAATTTTTCAAATAATTGTATGTATATTTTATTTTATAATACCTTTTTCATTCATGTTGTATGGTGGGACGTATGTAAATTCAATTATTGCATCTGCTATATTTGCTAATATGCCAATTATGGTGTTATTGTTTTCTTTTCTCTTTTTTGACAGAAAATTATGTTATATGCAACATATCGGATTAATGTTAGCAATTTTGTTTTTGTCGATGATTTTATTTCAAGAAATAAAATTAGGTAATATAAAAACAATAAATGGAATAGTAGTATTGGTATTAGCGATGATGAGTCATGCTATAATATACTTATATTCTCAAGAAAAATGTTCTAAAATATCTGTTTTAACTTTTAATGCTCTTCCTTCATTTTTTTCAGGTTTATTCTTATTATGCATTTCCAATATAGTCGAACATCCTATATTTCATAACTTTTCTTTTGCATCTATTTTGGCAACGTTGTATTTAAGTTACGTTTCAGGAGTATTTGGAATTTTATCTTATTTTTATTTACAAAAACAAGTTAGTTCTTTTCATGCTTCTATGGTTTTTTTTATATTTCCTTTTATAACTTTAATTTTAGAGAAATTGATTTATGGAAATTCTTTATGCATACATCAATTAAAACTACTAACTTTTTTAATGAGTAGTATATTTTTAACATTAGTTCCATTTAATTATAAAAAAATTAGAAATTATATTAAAAACATAAGAAGAAAACTTTAATATATTTTATTTATATAAAGTAATATTTGTAACAACATATTTGATATATGTATTTGTTTTTAATTTACAATTATTATTATAATAATCTAAATAAAATAATTTCTTAAAAAAATCATATATGTCTTCATGTGATTGTACATTGAATAACTGTTTTAGTTAAATATATGTTTATTTAAAAATTAGAAGATTAAATAAACACAAAAAATCTCTATAAATAAGTATAATTATGTGTTGATACATTTTTTATTTTTTAAATGAAATTTATGTACATATTATTAAATAACAACATTATAATACAACTATAATATTATAATAAATGTAAATATGACGTTTCAAACATTCATGTCACTTATAATACTAGAAAATATACTTGTTGTTTTAAGTTTTATTATAACGTTAATTTTATTAGTTTAATAAACAATTAGCTATTTAGTGAAAATAATTGTTATATTTTTTAAATTAATAAAAAAATAAAAAAAGGAAGGTTTTATGGATTTTATTTCTAATTATATGTTATTTTTTTCTAAAATGTTTACTATAATTTTATTAATTTTACTTTCTACTATTATATTTTTCAATGTCGTACGAAAAAAAAATCAAAAAAATTTTAAGCTCGATATTATATCTTTAAATGATCATTATGAATCAATTAAAAATCAAATTTTTTTTTCTATGATGTCAGCATATGAAAAAAAAATATGGAAAAAAAATTGTAAACAAAAGAAAAAAGAACAATTAAAAAGTGATATACAATTTGTTAAAAAAAATCGTCATCAACTTTTTTACAAGAAAAAACCTACATTATATGTATTAGATTTTAAAGGTAATATTAATGCAACAGAAGTAACTTCACTACGCGAAGAAATATCAGCAATACTTTTAGTTTATCGAGAAAAAGATGAAGTATTATTACGGTTAGAAAGTGGAGGTGGAGTAGTAAACGGATATGGTTTAGCAGCTTCGCAATTAAAAAGATTAAGAGAAAAAAACATATATCTAACAGTTTCTGTAGATAAAATTGCAGCTAGTGGAGGATACATGATGGCATGTGTAGCTAATCATATTATGGGGTCTTCATTTTCCGTTATCGGATCTATTGGAGTCATAGCTCAAATACCTAATTTCTATAAATTATTAAAAAAAAATAACATTGATATGGAATTGCATACATCTGGAAATTATAAAAAAACATTGACTATGTTTGGAGAAAACACATCAGAAGATCGCGAAAAATTTTGTTCTGAACTGCATTCCACTCATACTTTATTTCAAGAATTTGTCAACAATATGCGACCATCATTAAACATTGAAAAAGTTTCTAATGGAAAATATTGGTTTGGAGCTCTTGCTTTAAAAAAAGGGCTAATAGATAGTATTAGTACTAGTGATGATTTTATCATGTCAAAAATTAAAAATTTTTCTGTATTACAGCTTAAATATACTCAAAATCAAACAACATTAGTTTCTCTTTTTTTAAAGACAATAAAAAGTTTTAAAAATGTAGTATACAAAATATTAAATATATAAATTTGTTATAATAAATAATACCATTTCTCATTATATACAATGAGTTTAAATTCATTTAAAAAATTTTTTTTTATTCTATATTAGAATTATGCGTACTATAAATATGACATAGTGATCTATTAGAAATATTAAAAAATTAAAGATATAAACAATAAAAAGTTTTATATTTTATTTGTAATTTTTATAAAAATGTTGATAAAAGTTATTATTTTGAAATAAAAAAATTTTATATGTTGTTGAAATGTTGTATTACATTACTATATTTTTTATTTCGTATTATATTATGAGTATAATAGTATTAATTAAGATTTTAAACGAGTATATTATTATGATAAATAAAAAATTAGATATTGTCTTAATAAATATTTTAATAATATCATTTTACAAAGAATTAATCTGTTAGTTGTATTTTACCTTAAATTTTTTTTAATATTTTTTAAAAGTAACAGGTGCAAATATGTTATGTAATAGTATTGTTAAAACTTAAGTATTTTCGTAATTCTATAAGAATTACTCGCATTAATTTTGCATTCCCGACTAGTACAGATCTAAATAAAAAATAATTATTACCTCCATTTGGATCACTAATTAACCCCCCAGCTTCTTTAACTTGCAAAAATCCTGCTGTTAGAATAAAAGGTTGTATATCAAAATTACACAAAAAATCTAATCTTCCAACAGAAATATAGCTGTAATCAAGGTTTATACATCCTGTTGATCTTAATTTAACATTTTCTAATAAGAATGTATTAACAATTTTTAAAAAGTTTTCATTAATATGATATCTTTTATATGGAAGAGTAATTCCAATTAAACTGCGATTTAAAACACTAACATTATTACATCTCATTCTATATCCATTTAATTGAGCTCCTTGTCCTTTAACAGCAGTAAACAATTCATTTCTGAGAGGATCGTATATTACAGATATTTCAGTAGTTTTACGAATTATAACAGCAACAGAAACACAAAAATGTGGTAAATTTCTTTCAAAATTGCTAATTCCATCTAATGCATTAATAAACCATACTATTTCTGACATTTTAAATACTATATTAGTATTTTTTTGTGTAATGATAATGTGTTCTGGATAAGATTTATGAATAATATTAATCATTAATTTTTCTGATATTTCAATCATTTTAGAAATTAATTCATGTTTTCCAGCTTGTTTTTCATAGTGAATCTTTTGATTGTCATAGTTTTGAATAAGTATATTTCCGCCTTTTCTGACTACACGAATAGCAATATTAAGAATGGGATGCATAATTGTCCTTATCTAACGAATATTAATTATATAATACAGTTATAGATTTATCTTTTATACTTTAAATATGTATGTTCTTTGATTTTTTAAAAAGTTAATTTCTTATGCAATAATAATCATATAAAGATCATTATTTTTGTAATTTATAATAATTATATATCAAAATATTTGTTTTTTTAAAATATTAAATTTTATAATATCAAATTTTATATTTTACTTTAATATATATTTTAAACATTATTTACTAGGATTGATGCAATGAACAAGTTTTTAAATATATCTCATAATACTAAAATTAATCTGTTAAATTTTGATTTAAAAAAAATGCGTAATTTTTTTTCGTCTATAGGTGAAAAAGAATTTTGCGCAGTACAAGTTATGCAGTGGATATATAAATACTATTGTGATGATTTTGAAAAAATGTCTAATATTGGAAGAAATTTAAAAAAAAAATTATCACGATTATGTTACATCGCTCCTCCTTTGTTTTTAAATCAAATTACTTCTTTGGATGGTACAATAAAATGGAATGTTTCCATTGATAATTTTTTCGTAGAAACAGTTTATATTCCTAGTAACAAACGTATAACATTATGTATTTCGTCTCAAGCAGGTTGTCCTTTATCTTGTAAATTTTGTTCTACTGGAAAACAAGAATTCAATAGAAACTTAACTATATCAGAAATAATAGGACAAGTTTGGTATGTCGGCAAGCTGATATATAATAAACAATTAATAAATATTAAAAAAATTACTAATATAGTTTTAATGGGCATGGGAGAACCCTTGTTAAATTTAAAAAACGTTGTAAATGCATTGAATATCATAATTGATTCATCAGGATTTAATTTTTCTAAAAATCGTGTAACTTTATCCACTTCAGGAGTTGTACCTGCTTTAAAAAAACTTACGAATATGATCGATGTATCATTAGCCATTTCTTTACATGCATCTAATGATATTGTTCGAAATCAATTGATGCCTATTAATAAAAAATATAACATTCAAATGGTGTTAGATGCAGTTAAATTATATCTTAAACATTCTCATGCTAATAGAGGAAAAGTAACAATAGAATACGTTATGTTGCATAACGTTAATGATCAATTGTATTATGCGAAAGAATTATCTTCTTTATTAAAATGTGTTCCTAGTAAAATAAATTTAATTCCATGGAATATTTTTCCACAAAGCAATTATATTCCTAGTAGTAATATTAATATTAAAAATTTTGCTAATATTCTTATAAAAGGAGGGTATTCTACTACGATTAGAAAAACAAGAGGCGCTGATATTAATGCTGCTTGTGGACAATTAACAGGTAAAATTTTAAATGTTTCTAATATAAGCGTATCAAAAAAACATTGAAAAGTTATGTAATATCATTTCGCTATAAATTATTTTATTTTATTATAAATAATGTTCATATTTTTTATGAAATTATTTTAAATATATTTAAAACAAATTTTTTAAAATATGGATTGAAACATGAATATAAAAAAATATATTAAAAGAAGAAAATCTGATCGGATTTATATAGGAAATGTACCAGTTGGTGATAATACACCTATTTCTGTTCAAACCATGACAAATACAGAAACTACTGATATTTCTGCTACAGTTAAACAAATTATACAGTTAAAAAATGTCGGAGCAGAAATAATTCGTATTTCTATACCTACTATGGAAGCTGCAAATGCATTTAAAAAAATTAAAAAACAAGTTGATGTTCCTTTAATTGCAGATATACATTTCAACTATAAAATAGCGATAAAAGTATTAAATTATGGAGCTGATGGTTTAAGAATAAATCCTGGAAATATTGGAAATAAAAATAAAATTAAGCAAGTAGTAGATTGTGCAAAAGATAACGATGTACCTATTAGAATCGGTGTTAATTCTGGATCTTTAGAAAAGGATATATTAGAAAAATATAAATTTCCAACTCCAGAAGCATTATTGGAATCAGCTATGCGGCATGTAAATTATTTAGATAGTTTTAACTTTAACAAATTTAAAGTTAGCATAAAATCTTCTGATATATATATAGCTATCCAAGCCTATAAATTATTAGCAAAAAAGATTAGTCAACCTTTACATATAGGAATAACTGAATCTGGGGGTTTTCGTAATGGAACAGTAAAATCTTCTATCGGAATTGGATTACTGTTATTAAATGGTATTGGTGATACGATTAGAGTCTCATTAGCTACAGATCCAATAGAAGAAGTCAAAGTAGGATTTGATATACTTCGGTCATTGCATATTCGTTTAAAAGGAATTAATTTTATCGCTTGTCCTACTTGTTCTCGTCAAGAATTTGATGTTATTACAACAGTTAATATTTTAGAAAAAAGATTAGAAGATATAAAAACACCTATAAATGTTTCCATAATTGGATGTGTAGTAAATGGTTTAGGAGAAGCTCTTACTTCTACTATAGGAATCACTGGTTATAGAAAAAGCAGTGTATTATATGAAGATGGAGTACGTCAATTACGACGCATTAACAATGATCAAATTATTGATGAATTAGAAAAGTATATTCGAAATAAATCTAAAAAATTATTGTTACTAACATAATTTTTATTGATAAATTGTTATTATTCATATTTTAATATTTTTAGAAAGGTAAATCAGTGAATTCAACAATTCAATCCGTAAAAGGCATGCACGATTATATTCCTAAAGATGTTCGAATTTGGCAGTACATAGAAAAAATTTTAAAACAAATCTTATCTAGTTATAGTTATCAAGAAATTCGTTTTCCTATCATAGAAAAAACAGAACTATTTGAACATAACATTGGGCAAGCTACTGATGTGATTGAAAAAGAAATGTATTCATTTCAAGATAGGAATAAAAATAGTCTTACACTTCGCCCAGAAGGAACAATAGGATGTATGCGATCTTGTATTAAACATGGATTATTAAGACATTCAGAGCAAAAATTATGGTATTTAGGACCAATGTTTCGTTATGAAAAACCACAATATGGACGATACAGACAATTTCATCAATTAGGAATTGAATCTTTTGGTTTATTAGGACCAAATATTGATTTAGAAATTATTTTATTAATTCAAAGAATTTGGAAAAATTTAGATGTTTCTCAGTATATTAGTTTAGAATTAAATACTATTGGATCAATCAATGATAGAATTAATTACAAGAAATTATTATATTCATATTTTAAAAAATATGAATCTATTTTAGACGAAGATTGTAAACGTCGATTATATACAAATCCATTTCGTATTTTAGATAGTAAAAACAATGCTATAAAAGATCTTATTCATAAAGCTCCAATTTTGATGGACTATGTTGATCATGATTCTTTAACACATTTTAAACAATTATGTACATTTATGAATGATATAGGTATTTCTTATACTATTAACCATAAATTAGTTCGAGGATTAGATTACTATAACAAAACTGTATTTGAATGGAAAATAAAAAAACTAGCATCAAAAAATACTATTTGTGCAGGTGGTAGATATGATTATCTATCTCAATCTTTTGGAACTTTTGCAATTCCTGCTATCGGTTGCGCTATCGGAATGGAGCGATTAGTATTATTATTAAAGTCATCAAAAAAATCATTGAATTTTACAAATTTTATTGACATTTTCATTATTTTTTTACACAAAGATATAGAATTATATGCAATAAAATTATCTGAAAAAATTCACGAAGAATTACCATGTAAAAAAATTCAAATTAATTTTTTAAGTGGTAATATAAAAAAGCAATTTAGTAAAGCAAGCAAATTAGGTGTTCGCATAGTATTATTGTTAGGTTATATAGAAATACAAAATAAAACAGTATTAATAAAAGATCTTGAATCAAATACGCAAAAAACTTTTTTAATAAAAAATATTATTCAAGAGCTAAAAATTATTTTTAATAAATAATTTTTTACAATAAAAATATTATATAACAATATTAAAAAATGATAATACAATATACATTGTAGTGAGAAATCGAAATTAATTAATACGTATATTATAATTTTAATTAATATAAAAGGATACATTTGTGTTCAACATTGTTAAAAGTATTAAAGACTATGATTTAGATGTATGGAATATTATGAAACAAGAGGAAAATCGTCAAGAAAATCATATCGAATTAATTGCTTCAGAAAATTATGCTAGTTTATGTGTTATGGAAGCACAAGGATCTATCATGACTAATAAATACGCAGAAGGATATCCAAATAAAAGATATTATGGAGGTTGTGATTATGTAGATATGATAGAACAATTAGCAATTAAACGTGCTAAAATTTTGTTTGACGCAGACTATGCCAATGTACAACCTCATTCTGGATCACAAGCTAACTTTGCAGTTTATAATGCATTATTAAGTCCAGGAGATACTATATTAGGCATGAGCCTTTCCCATGGTGGGCATTTAACTCATGGATCTTCAGTAAATTTTTCAGGTAAACTATATAAATCTATTTCTTATGGACTCGATGATGAAGGTAACATTAACTACTCTCAGATAGAAAAGTTAGCTAACACTTATAAACCAAAAATGATTATTGGAGGATTTTCTGCTTATTCTGGAATATGTAACTGGAAGTTATTTAGAGAAATCTCTGATTCTATTAATGCATATTTTGTTGTAGATATGGCTCATATTGCTGGTTTAGTAGCTGCTAACTTGTATCCAAGTCCACTGAAATACGCGCACGTTGTAACTACCACTACACACAAAACTTTAGCAGGTCCTAGAGGAGGATTAATTCTGGCAAAAGGAACGAACAATGAATCTTTATATAAAAAAATAGATGCATCAGTTTTTCCTTTTTGTCAAGGTGGACCGTTAGTTCATGTTATCGCAGCTAAGGCAGTTGCATTAAAAGAAGCAATGAGTTCTGATTTTAAAGTATATCAAATGCAAGTAATGAAAAATGCTCAACTTATGGTAGAAGTTTTTTTAAAAAGAAAATATGTAGTCGTTTCAGGAAAAACGTTGAATCATCTATTTCTACTAGATTTATCAAATACAAATTTAACAGGAAAAGACGCCGAATCAGCATTAAATATGGCTAATATTATTGTAAATAAAAACAGTATACCTAATGATGTTCGAAGTCCATTCATTACTTCAGGAATACGAATAGGAACACCAGCAATCACAAGGAGAGGTTTCAAAAAACTAGAAGTATACAATCTATCTCATTGGATTAGCGATATATTGGATGATGTAAATAATATTTGTAGTATGTCTAAAATAAAAGAAAAAGTGTTAGATTTATGCAAATTATTTCCTGTGTATAAATAATGTTAGTAAGTATTACGCAATATTATACCATCTACATTAGATGGTGTAATCAAATTGTTGTATAGCAATATTTATTTTGCAT